>JACQFZ010000013.1 GCA_016199745.1 Gammaproteobacteria bacterium | reverse complement strand
TGAGCCCCGTGCCATCAAGCAACGACCTAAACCGTTTCCATTGCTGACTCAATCACGAACTGTTGCTAGAGAAAAAGTTCGTCGGTATGGGCATGCGCGGAAAATTAAGTAAGTGCCATTCGAGTCTGACCCTATTGATTCGACCCTATTGATTCAAAAGGCGGGTTGGTATGCGGCTCGTATCGCACATGACGCCATCTCAATTCCTCTGGCAACTGATCATACTCACCATTAGTTTGATATATGACAGGTCTTCCTCCTAACTCAAATAACCAATGCTTCGGAAGCTGAATTCCAAACGGTTTATATTTCCCAGCAATTTGATGAAAGGCAGTTTCGGGAGCCTCCGTAAAACAAACGCATGTCCATTCACCCCGGATGAATGCATTGGAACCGAGAACTCGACGCTCAAATACAATATGACGAAGGAGATTAAATGCCTCGTCGTAATTTATTCCCTTAGTCCAATGAACCAAATGTTGTGATAGGTCAGCTCGCGGCATGCGGGTCTTTAGAACATATAACTACTATTCGACGTCCTAGACGTCCTAAATGACCCGTTGAAACAGATCATTTACGGGTTAATAAAACTTGATCTGAATCAGATCAAGTAGATAGTACTTTTTAAGGTAGCCGTTACATAACAATAATTCAGGGATGGGTTTATGGCAAAACCGCGCCTGCTGGATGCTGTCGGTCATGTTCACATGCAGCAAACCGAGTGCACGGTGCGCTAAAACGCATCACATCGCCCTTCTCCGCAGCAAGTCACCTCTCTCGCAGAACTGCCGACGTATATGGAAACGCACTAACGCAAGCTCGCCAATACATCACTAATAAACGCCGCGTGATCCCATTGCGCCGGCAACCGCGTCAGGCCGAGGCGAACGATAACGAGTTCGCGCGACGGAATGATGCTGACGAATTGGCCTTCATGACCGACGGCGTGGAACGCATCGGGCGGGATGGCGGCGGTGTTCGTGGTTGGGCCGACGTACTCCTCCGGCAAACGTAACCAGAAGTGCGCGCCGTACTTGCCATTGGGCAACACCGGCGTCAGTGTGCGTGTGTAAGTCACCCAGTCGGGCGGCAATAGTTGGCGGCCGGCCCATTTACCATTATTAAGGTACAGCAGACCGAACCGGGCCCAGTCGCGGGCGCTGGCGTATACGGATGCGGAGCCGACAAAGTTACCGGCGGCGTCGAGTTCGATGACGGCGGTCGACATGCCGAGCGGCTCGAACAATTCGCGCCGGGGGAATTCTAGATAATCGTTCTCGCCGGCAGCTGTGCGAATGATGCGGGCAATGATGCTGCTGCTGCCGCTCGAATATTGCCAGTGAGTACCGGGCGGAAAATCGAGTGGCTTGTTGGCGGCGTAGGCAGCCATGTCGGGCGCGGCGAGCAGCATGAAGGTGACGTCTTTGAGCGGGTCGGCGTAGTTCTCGACGAAGCGCAGCCCGCTCGACATACGCAGCAAATGATCGAGCGTTATTTGCCGGCGTGGATCTTTCGGCGCTTGCCACTCGGGCACTGATGCTGGTGCGTTAAGCGCAAGCTTGCCTTGTCCGACGAGCATGCCGACCAACGCATTCATGACCGACTTCGACATCGACCAACCGACCATCGGTGTGTCTTTATTGAAACCAGGTACGTAGCGCTCAGCGATGATGCGACCTTTGTGAACGATGACGACAGCGCGTGTACGGCGCCGTAGCGTCGGGTCGGGATCGGCAAAAGCGCGATCGAGCACAGCGTCGAGACGATGATCGGATTGAGTGGCATCAGTGCCCTCGCCCTGCGGCCAAGCGGTCACGCGTCGGGCGGCCAATGCCGGCAAAGGTTTGAGCGCGCGCATGTTGTTATAGACGACGGTGCAACCGTATCGGTCGCGGAACATGGCGGTACGTTCGATTATGCCGAAGAGTTTCGCGTGTACCGTGCGGGCAACGTTATCGATCGTCGTGTCGACATACGCCAGCAGCGGATGCACTTCCGGTCCCAACTCATCGGCCATGACGCTCGCCGGCGTGCGACCGGAGACGAACACGGCGGAACACAGGGTTTTTGCGCTGTGGGCGGAAGCGATGCCGAGCAGCTGACTAAGCAGACGGCCGACGATGGCGAGCGCCACAATCAGCGCTACGACGACGATGAACCAGAGCGATCGGCGCAACCGTGAAGCCATGCATCCCTACAACAAGTGGGAGAAGCATCAGGCTATCGTATCCGTCTTGCCGGCACTATCGGTCGAACTTCGCCTGCTCCCAAAGGCGACGAACGATGGAGCAAGAAACGATCAGCGCAATACCGACCAGTGTCGCGCACCAGGCAATGAATGGAATCGTCTCTAAATGAGGTGGATCGATAAAGTTGGCCTTGAGCCAGACCGCCAGCGGTTGCAGTAACTTGTAGTCTTCCAGTATCGGCCGTATCAGCTTGGTGCCCAACCGTACCAGTATGGCGAACACCAACAGCAATATCACCGATATGCCGGCGAGCGTACACAAATACCAAATCTTCAGAAATTTCGCGCGCCTCTTGGCAGCATCCGAACACGCCGCGCTGAGCTTGAATGGCTTTTCTTCGATCCAGTGCATCAACGCGTCCATCAAGCGCTCTTTGCCTTTGCACGTATTCCAATAAGAATTGTGCGCACGGAAAAACCAGAACCGATCCGGCCAGGCGATGTTGACCGGTTTGCTCAATCCGCCAATGTCGGTTTTTTGCGCGCTACAGTCGAAGAATTTGATGTCGCCGCCGGCGATCGGGTCCTGCACGTCGTAAACATTGATCCACGGCACCGGCACCGGCACGCTTTGCGCATTGATCGGCACAATCGCCGGCCAAATGGCGGCGAAGCGATCGAGCGGACTACCCAACGTCAAGAAGCCGCGAAACTTTTTAAACAACACTGCGCGATCGATGGCAGCGTAGCCGCCTTTATAAGGATCGAGCCAAGGACCGCGCATCGGCCATTCGTGCCTTGGCGGTGGTGGCGGTTGCGGCTCGGATTTTTTTAGGCGGTCCGATAGATTTTTCCACTCGCGCTCGGTCAAGTAACACGGTAACGTCAACTCCGTGTCCATCAATACATTGAACGCGACGACGGTCCCAAGACTATGGGCGACGATATAAAAGCCATCGATGCTGTCGTCGTCGATCACATCCGACGCCATCCGCAGCAATGCTCGCGCCATTCGTTGACGAATGGCCACACGCGATTTTTTGCCGATGACTTCCGGTCGCGTGTCGGAACGCAGAAACCAATCTTGATAGAGTTTGATGTCGCCAAGATAATCGAAAAACAATTTATAGGCGTGCTCGATGAGCTTGATGCGTACCGAGAAGCGCTTGAGGACGATATCGAGTAAACCGACGGTACCGAGCAACATCAGAAAGAAGAACGATAGGAAAAACAATTTGGCGCGCACGCTAAATTGCCGAGCGCCAGGCAGACGTCGCGGCGAGCGCATGCCGGGCCATTTCTTCGGAAAGAAACGCACGCCCATGATGCTCAACGCCCAAGCGACGAACTTCCACCAGCCAACGAAGTTGAGTTCGACATCGAGATCGGCCCAGTGCACTTCGCGGAACGAGGCTTCGACGCAGCCATTGGCGCTCGTCGCTGACTTGTCGTCAGCGGCACTGTCGTCGTTCAGCTGCCAACGGATAGATACCGGTGTCTCACACCAACTATGCTCAGCGGCGCAACGCACGACCTGGTCGGCGAAATGGACTTGCACAATCGGCTCGCGGCCGTTGTTCTTAACGGCACGGAAGATGTTGCCGGCGATGGTTTCGAGCTGATCGAAACAGCGTTGCTCGCCGACACCATGGACCACCAGTACGACAAGCTTTTTGCAGGGAGAAGCAGCAGGTCCCGACGTCATGTTCCCTCATTTGCGGAGGTAGCGGCCCCCGCCGGTGATAGTCCGTATGGCGCGGCAGTATAATGAGCTATTTTTTACATGGCGATACGACCAACGGCTATAGTCGTACGCTCCCCCTCTCGCTCTACCGCCGAGAGCGCAGGAACTGAACGCGGTACAGTTGGCAGCGCCCTATCCTTATATATAGCTAAACAATCATGACGCTAAAACCGCAAAACAGCGCCGGCGAGCCCAACATCCCACACGACCGCCGCGCCACCCCCCTATCGCGCGCGATCGCCCGCACGATCCTTGAAGGGTTCAACGCGCATTACCAGCGGTTCCGGTATGTGTCGCAACAAGCGAAAAGCTGCTTCGAAAGCGGCGACTGGCATGGTATCCAAACTGCGGTGCGCCGGCGGATTGCCTTCTACGACCAACACGTGCTCAAAGCGGTCGAACGTTTGCGCGGGGAATTCAACGTCGCCCAGTTGGAAAACACCGACTGGCAACAGATCAAACAGCAGTTCGTCGCGCTACTGGCTGATCACAAACAGCCCGAATGCGCCGAGACCTTCTTCAATTCGGTATCCTGCAAGATTCTGCACCGCGACTACTTCCGCAACGATTTCATTTTCGTGCGCCCGGGCGTTTCGACCGAGCACATGGACTCGGACCCGCCGTCGTATCGCAGCTACTACCCGCTGACGGAAGGGCTGCGTAAATGTCTGCTGCAGATCATCGCCGACTACGGCCTCGCCTGCCCGTTCGCCAACGTACAGCGGGATATCCGGCGCGTGATCCTCGCTGCCCGCGCTTATTTGCCGCGGCCATTTTGGGCCGAGCCCGATTGCCAAATCCAGGTGCTCGGCTCGCTGTTCTATCGCAACAAAGGCGCTTACGTGATCGGCCGCGTGATTAACGGCAACCGGCCGCATCCGTTTGCGCTGCCGATCCTGCGCGACGCCAACGGTCAGCTGTATATCGACACGCTGTTGTTCAAGCCGGATCAGCTGGCGGTGTTGTTTAGTTTTTCGCGCGCTTACTTTCTGGTGGACATGGAAGTGCCGTCGGCCTACGTGTCGTTCGTGCGCACGATGGTGCCGAACAAACCGCAGGCCGAGCTTTACAGCATGGTGGGATTGCAGAAACAAGGAAAGACGCTGTTCTATCGCGACTTCCTGCATCACCTGCGGCACTCGCGCGACCAGTTCATCATCGCCCCGGGCATCAAGGGCTTGGTGATGGTGGTGTTCACGCTGCCGTCGTATCCGTACGTGTTCAAGGTCATCCGCGACGTCATGGGCCGGCCGAAGAAGACCACGCGCGAAAACGTGAAGGCGAAGTATCAGCTGGTCAAATACCACGACCGCGTCGGTCGCATGGCCGACATGTGGGAGTACTCGCAGGTGGCACTGCCGAAGGCGCGGTTCTCGCAGGAAGTGATCGACGAGCTGCGCACACTGACGCCATCTTCGTTCGAAGATGCCGGCGACTCGGTCATCATTCGCCATGTCTACATCGAACGCCGTATGACGCCGCTCAATATTTACCTGGACTATGCCGATGCCCCGGCGCTGGAGCGCGCCGTCATCGAGTACGGCAACGCCATTAAGCAAATGGCGTCGGCTAATATTTTTCCCGGCGATTTGCTGTTCAAAAACTTCGGCGTCACCCGTCTCGGTCGAGTCGTGTTTTACGATTACGACGAGGTGTCGTATCTCACCGAGTGTAATTTCCGCAGTATTCCGCCGGCGCCGACGCCGGAATACGAGCTGTCGGCCGAGCCTTGGTATCCGGTCGATCCGAACGACATCTTTCCGGAAGAATTCGCGACTTTCCTGCTGGGCGATCCGCGTTTACGCGAGGTCTTCAAAAAATATCACGCCGATCTGCTCGAGCCGGCGTTCTGGGAGGCAAAGCAAGACAAGTTGCGCCACGGCATCATCGAAGACGTATTCCCGTACGCCGAGGCGATTCGCTTTCAAAATTCATTCGGGGCCCATCGCCGACGTGTGGCGGAAGTGTCGACAGCACCGGTGGCGGCGACCGTGGAGAAGCAACGCTAAAGAATCGGTTCCTTCGTCTATATCGAGCTTCACAACTAGGCCGCTTGCACCGGAATGGCGTTACGCGTGTGCGTGATGCGGTTCTTGCTATCGACATAAAGCAGCCGCGGCTCGTGCGAGCCGACTTCGGCTTCGTCGAACTCGCCGTAGGCGGCGATGATGACGAGGTCGCCCGGGTTGGCTTTATGCGCGGCGGCACCGTTGATGGAAATAATGCCGGAGTCTTCGCGCGCACGAATGGCGTAGGTGGAAAAACGCTCGCCGTTGCGGATGTTGTAAATATCGACGCGCTCGTATTCGCGAACATCGGCAGCATCGAGTAATCGACCGTCGATCGCAACCGAACCTTCGTAGTCGAGCTCAGAATGAGTGACGCTGACCCGATGCAGTTTGGCCCGCAGCATGACGCGACGCATATTCCCACCCTCATTTTTATTGATATTTGCCGTGACCGCAGGCGAGCGGCGTTACGACATGTACAACCCGCCGTTCACGGCAATATTGGCACCGGTCACATACGCGCACCGCGTATCGACCAAGAACCCGACCGTGAAGGCAATCTCTTCCGGCGTCGCTAAACGCCCGAGCGGAATCTGCGCGACGATCTGCTTGCGGATCTCTTCCGGCACCGCTAACGCCATCGACGTTGCAACGTATCCGGGAGATACCGTGTTCACCGTGACACCGCGACTGGCAACTTCTTGCGCCAGCGCCATCGTGAAACCGTGAATGCCGGCTTTAGCCGCGGAATAATTCGTTTGGCCGAATTGACCGCGCTGGCCATTGACCGAACTGATGTTGACGATGCGTCCGTATCCGCGCGTCACCATACCTTCGATCACCTGTCGAGTAACGTTGAACGCGCTATTGAGATTGGTATTGATGACCGCGTCCCACTGATCTTTTTCCATCTTGCGCAAGGTTTTGTCGCGCGTGATGCCGGCACAGTTGACCAAGATATCGATCGGACCGACGTTCGCTTCGACCTCGCGCACCATCTCGCCGCTCGACTCGAAGGAAGTCACATCGCCGGCGACGACACCGACATCGTGCCCTAATGTACGTTGGGTTTCACGCCAGGATTCCGCCACCTCACGATCGCTTGGAACATATCCGGCGACAACTCGACATCCCTGTTGCGCTAACTCCCGGCAAATGGCGGTACCGATACCGCCGGTACCGCCGGTTACTAGGGCGACTTTACGCTGCACACCGCCTCCCGGTTATTGAAGCGGCGGACATGATGATGTCCGCCGGCTCAGTTGGCATTAGCTCGATACGGTCCCGCAGCGATATTGCTATTGCGGGCGCTGCTCACGACCTTCGCGTCCTGCTTCGCGCGAGGTTTGCCGAACTTCGTCGCTGGTGGAACGCACCGCCTCTCCCACCTTCTCGGCAACCTGCTTGCTCGCCTCGTTGACGACCTCGGCGGCGCGACGATAGTTCGCCAGCACCTGCTGACCGTATTCCTGCGCGATCTGCGACTGCCCGGTCAGCAGCTCCTGGTAACCGATCGCCTTGGCGGCCAGATCGACGTTACGGGTAGCGGCGTTGACCCACTGGCTCGCCAGCTCGGCCTGCTGTTCAAGTAACTTCTCGCCAGCGCGAACATTGATCTCGGCGATCTGCTTCGTCGTCTCGAGAACGGTTTCGCCCAGACGGTTGAAAATTTCGGCGTAGTGATGACCGTTGTTAGCCATGATGCATCTCCTAGGTTGATTGGAAAAAGGAATCCTTCCTATTGGGGGACTGCTGAAAATTGATGCACTGCAACAATACGGCGCGTATCTAGGGAAGTCAAGGCACGTGCGCTAGGGGAATATGCGCTCGTGCCACTCTTCACTTCGAGCGCTTACCGGCTTTACCGTTCGGCGTCTTTGGCGGCACACCGGCGGCGGATTTAAGCAGGCTCTGCCAAAACTCGAGATTTTGTTTCGCCATTCCCGTCAGCGCCTTGCCGCTCAACGCTTCCTGCATTTGCTTGCTCAACATTTGTTGCTGTTCCAGGAACAAACGCATGCTTTGATCGAGGTAACGCGAGAATACATCGCGCGCGGCGTCGTTCGACAAACGGATAAAACGCGCCAGCATTTCAGTGGTAAAAGCCCCTTTATTTCCCGATTCATGTTCAGTGATGATTTGAATTAGGATGCCGCGAGTGATGTCCTCTTCCGTCTGCGCGTCGATCACTTTGATCTCGACGCCGTCGAGCACCAGCGTACGCACATCGTCGACGGTGATGTAACAACTCCGTTCGGTGTCATACAGCCGACGGTTGGGATACTTCTTGATGATTCGTGGTTCGGTCATGGTTTTTTCGGATTTCGCATTTATTTGAATTGGGCATGATGACGCATCGGTTCGCTCCACGAGCTTACGACTTCATGCCACTGCCCTACCACTCGTCGATTAGGCGGGCGCGCTGCGCGGCGACCTTACACAGTGCAGTCCTTTTTTGTTGCGATGCACAAACGCTATGTTAACATGGATTTCACTGGCGAAATTTGCCAAAACGCCCCCCTTTTCGATTACTCCATGACTTAGGGATAGAGCCCATGAATGATCGTCAAACCTCTGCTCGAACCAATTCCAAGACTTCCGCTTCCATTACCGACAGCCGTGATTGGCTGGTCTCGCAACAAAAATACTGGGACGCATGGTTGAATTTCACGCGCCAAACCCTAAGTAACGCCAGCGGAAGTAAGGACACAGCTGCCGCCACCTGGGTCGATAACCTGTCGAGTTGGCACGGCGCGATATCGGCGGCGGTGCCGTCGACGGCGCGAGATTTCTTTGAACAGATGATGCTGGTCTGCCAGTCCTACTTGACGATGGCGCAACGGTTGGTCGGCGGTGACCCGCAAAATCCGGGCACGGTGCTCGACCAATGGCTCAGCAATCTGCAAAGCAGCTTCAGCGCTGTCAGCGAAACGACAACCGGACGCACCGATCGGCGCTTGCGCAACGCGCGCGCGCTTTGGGACATGCCATTCGATACGTGGCAGCGTACGTGGTCATCGATGTTACCTCTGCCCGGCGATTATCTACAGGCGGTGCAGGACGAAGGGATGGCACGCGTATCGGGACGACTGAGCGACCGTATCGATCGTTTCCTGGCAATTCCGGCAGTCGGTTATTCGCGTGAAGCCCAAGACCAACATCAGCGTTTCCTACGGCTGATGCTCGATTACGGTAGAACACTGCAGGAATCTCAACTGGGCTTCGCCCGCGTCGGCACTCAGTCGATCGAAAACTTCCGCAGGAAGCTGAGCGAACAGCCGGCGGATGCGCCGATAGATACGCTGCGCAAGCTCTACGATCTCTGGGTCGATGCTTGCGAAGAAATTTATGCCAAGTACGTCATGTCGGAAGAATACTCCCTGCTCCACGGTCGTTTAGTAAACACGTTAATGGCAGTAAAGCATCACGGCTCGCTGCTGGTGGACGAGATGCTCGAAGGGATGAACATGCCGACACGACGCGAAGTGAACTCCATGCACCGACGCATGCACGAAACCCGGCGCGAAAATCACGCGCTGCGCGCCGAGATCGAGCAGATCAAGGAACTGCTCGAGGATAAGACACCGGCCGGTGCCGCCGTCAACTTGACTTCGCAAGTCACGCCGTCACAAACGGCTTCGGCACCGACGACGGGTTCAACCCACCCGCCGGTCGCGCCCGATCCATCAACCGGATCGCATCATCCGCGCCCCCGTGGTCGCAAATCCAAAAACCGCTAGTCCGCTAAACGACCCTCACTTTAGGAGATCGCACCATGCTGAATGTGCAGATCCGACCCGACCAAGCGCTGGAAGAAATCACGAATTTTTCGAAGAAACTTGGCAAGGGCCTGCAGAATTTGCTCGAGTTCGGTGAAATTCCCACCGGCGCGACACCGAAGGAAGCGGTGTACCAGGAAGACAAACTGACGCTCTACCGCTTCCAATCGCCGACCGCCAAAACGCAAAACCGAATACCGCTGCTGATCGTGTATGCGTTGGTCAATCGGCCGTACATGACCGACCTGCAGGAAGACCGGTCGATGGTGCGCGGCCTACTCGACGCCGGTCTCGATGTTTACCTCATCGACTGGGGCTATCCCGACCGCGCCGACCGCTACCTGGATCTCAATGACTACATCAACGGCTACATCGACCGTTGTGTCGACGTTATTTGCCGGCGCCACAAGCTGAAGCAGATCAACCTGCTCGGTATCTGCCAAGGGGGGACCTTCAGCCTTTGCTACGCCGCTCTGCATTCCGACAAAGTGCGCAACCTCATCACCATGGTCACACCGGTGGACTTCCAAACACCGGACAACATGCTGTCGCAGTGGGTACGGCATGTGGATGTGGACGCGGCAGTCAACGCCTACGGCAACATTCCGGGCGAGTTACTCAATTCGACCTTCTTGATGCTCAAGCCCTTTCGACTCATGGGCCAGAAATATTTGGACATGGCCGAGCAGCTCGACGACCCGAAGAAAACCCGTAATTTCTTGCACATGGAAAAATGGATCTTCGATAGCCCTGACCAGGCCGGCGAAGCGTTTCGCCAGTTCACGAAGGATTTTTATCAGCAGAACAAGCTAATCAAAGGTGGCCTGCGTATCGGCGATCAAGAGGTGAGTCTGAAGAAGCTGACGATGCCGGTGCTGAATATCTACGCTACCGAAGACCACTTGGTACCGCCGGCGGCGTCGCTAGCGTTGAAACACCACATCGGCACCCAAGATTACACCGAGGTCGCGTTTAACGGCGGTCACGTTGGCATTTACGTTAGCGGTCGTGCGCAGCGGGAAGTGCCGCCAGCCATCGGTGCTTGGATTGCCAAGCGTTCAGACCAGTAATTATGTAAGGTGGGCAACGTATTTTGTTGCCCACGCGTTTTCTTTTACGCCCGGCGGCGATCGTCAGTCGCGAGTTGCTGTATCTGCGGCGGCGATGTCGACGTCAGCAAAAATTCGCGAACGACGTCGATCTGGTCGTCCGCCATCAACCAGGGGGCATGACCAATCCCCGGAAACTCGACAACCCGCACCGCCGGACCACGGCGGCGCATCTCGTCGACGGTCGATCGCATCAGCAAATCGGTACGCGCCCCGCGCAGCACTAACGTCGGACACCGCACGCGGTCCCACATCGGCCATAGATCGACACCGGACAGAAAATCGTTGCCGAATTCGATGCCGCGACGGGAATGACGCATGCTGCTCATGATGCCAGGATCATAGGCGAGCACGTAGTCGCCGTCAGCCAGTTGGCGCGTGCTGTGGATGACGATTTGTTCCCAGTACTTGTCGTCGATCGGGCCGAAGTCGGCGCAGATCCTACGCAGACAATCTTCGAGTTGCTCGAGATTTTTGAAACGCGATCGCAGCCCGGCGTGCAGATCTTTCAAGCGCATTAAACCGCGCCACGGCACCAACGGACCGACGTCATTCAGCACCAGGCGCCGGATCGGCGTATTGGCTTTAGCCGCGAGCATCATACCGATCAACCCGCCCATCGACGTGCCGACCCAATCGACGCTGGCAGCAAGCGCCGGATCGTCGTCTTTGCGCGTTTTAAGCGGTAACGCCATTACCCGCGCCAGCAGCGTCGCCGCATCGGTCATGTACAGCGAGAAGTCGTAATCGTCCTTATCGCGTAGCCAATCGCTGGTACCACGACCGACGACATCGACGCAGATCACGCGACAGCGGTCGGCCAAGCTGGCCGCCAACACGTCGAAGTCACGGCTGTTGCGGGTGAAGCCGTGCATGCAGACGACGATATGCGTGCTGTTCGGGTCGCCCCATTCGGTATAGGCGACCCGGTGAAAGCCGCCGGGACCGAGGCTAAGGAAGGAATTGAGTCGGGGCTGTGCTGGTGCAGTTACCGCCGACGAATCAGCACCGGGAAAATCGAGCTGAGCATCCCGCTCCTGTGCTCGCTGGAACACCAGTTCCTCGTCCGTGGTGCCCTGCCGTTGCCGAGGCATCTTCCACTTCAAGAAACCGATAACACCGCCCACTATCGCCACACTGGCACTGAGGACCCACGCCAATGCACTCATGCGGCGGCCCACTCACGAATATACAGGGTCATCACAATCGATCGCGCTCCATCAACCCTCGCAATTGCGATTGCCACCTATTCTAGTAAAGGAATCACCCGATACCAGAGCGCTCGTCGGAATGACGAGAAAAATTTTCAACGAGCCAAGTGGCGTTCCGTCACGACGATCAGGCGCGGTGACCCAACCGATCGCTCACTGCATATGCTGCCCACCGTTGATGGCGATGTTGGCGCCGGTCAAGAACGCCGCATCCTCCGACGCCAGATAAACGATCAACCCAGCGACTTCTTCCGGCTTACCCAAACGCCCGATCGGAATCTGCGGCAGGATCTTTCCTTCCAACACATCCTTCGGCACCGCCATCACCATCTTCGTTCCGATATAACCGGGCGAGATGGTGTTAACGGTTACGCCCTTGCGCGCCACTTCGAGCGCCAACGCCTTGGTGAAGCCATGCACGCCGGCTTTTGCCGTCGAATAGTTCGTCTGACCGAACGCACCTTTGGAACCGTTGACCGAGGAAACGTTGATCACCCGGCCCCAGCCGCGCTCGACCATACCATCGACCACCTGCTTGCTCATATTGAACAGACTGTTCAAGTTCGTATTGATCACCGCGTCCCAATTGGGCTTGTCTAGCTTCTTGAAGGTCATATCGCGGGTAATACCAGCGTTGTTGATGAGGATCTCAACCGCGCCCAACTTCGATTGCACCTCGGTCGCTGCCCGTTGGCAAGAGTCGTAATCACCGACATCGCACGGCACAGCGAAGAAGCTGTAACCGTGGGTCCGCATTTGTGTCAGCCATTCCTCCGACTTGGTGTTACGCGGCGAAAAGGTGGTGGCGACGCGATAACCGGCATCCGACAACTTGGTGCAGATCGACTCGCCGAGACCACCCATTCCGCCCGTAACCAATGCTACTCGTTGTGCCATACGCGTGGCCCTCCTTAGGCCTATGTATATTCATCCTTGTATCTTCCTTACTACGCCGAAGACGCCCGGGGTCATGGGGCGTTCTTCGGCGCGCGACCTTACCGCTTTAGCGCTCGATCGCCAGCGCCACACCCATACCGCCGCCAATACACAGACTCGCGAGCCCGCGCTTGGCGTCCTGCCGGATCATCTCGTGAATCAACGTCACCAGGATACGCGCGCCGGAGGCGCCGATCGGGTGGCCGAGGGCGATAGCGCCGCCGTTGACGTTGATCTTGCGCGTGTCCCATCCCATTTCTTTGTTGACGGCGATCGCTTGCGCGGCGAACGCCTCGTTGATTTCCATCAGGTCCAACTCTTCGTGGGTCCAGCCGGCCTTCTTCAGGCACAACTGTGCCGCCGGCACCGGGCCGATGCCCATGACCGACGGATCGACGCCAGCCGAGGAATACGCCTTGATGCGCGCCAACGGCTTCAATCCCAGCTGCTCCGCTTTCTTGGCCGACATCATGACTACCGCCGCCGCGCCGTCGTTGATACCCGAAGCGTTACCGGCGGTCACGGTGCCATCCTTAGAAAACGCCGGCTTCAAGCCAGCGAGCGCGTCGAGGGTGGAACCGGCTCGCAAACCTTCGTCGTCAGCGAAGATCAGCGTGCCCTTCTTCTGCGGAATTTCGATCGGCAAAATCTCATCCTTGAACTTGCCGGCCTTCTGCGCCGCCTCGGCCTTCTGCTGCGAGACGAGTGCGAACTCGTCTTGCTGCTGGCGCGAGATCTCGTGCTTCTTCGCCAAATTCTCGGCGGTGATGCCCATGTGGTAGTTGTTGTACACGTCCCACAGGCCGTCGACGACCATGGTGTCGACCAACTTGGCGTCACCCATACGAAAACCGTCGCGCGAGTTCGGTAGGACGTGCGGCGAAGCGCTCATATTCTCCTGACCGCCGGCGATGATGATTTCGGCGTCGCCGCACTTGATCGCTTGCGCTGCCAAATGGGTCGCCTTCAAACCGGAACCGCAGACCTTGCCGATGGTCAGCGCCGGCGTCTTATGATGCAGACCGGCACGCAGCGTCGCTTGCCGCGCCGGGTTCTGGCCGCAACCGGCGGTCAGCACTTGGCCCATGATGACTTCGTTCACTTGGTCCGGCTTCAGACCGGCGCGGGTGAGCAATCCCTTAATAACGTGCGCGCCGAGATCAACGGCTGAAATCTTCGCCAAACTGCCGCCGAACTTGCCGACAGCGGTGCGCGCCGCGGCCACAATAACGACATGACTCATTGAGAAATCTCCACGAATGTTGATGTAAAAACGTTTATCCGCCGCGTCCTTGGCTGTAATAGCAACAGCTCGGCCGGACGGTCACTCCTGCCCATTACAGGTCATAACATGCCTTACCTATATTAAGTCGCGCTATTATCGTTGGTTCTTGCCCTAATCCGACCTTCTCACGGCGCCTGGTACTCCTAATGAGCCCTTTTTTGAGATGAATGGCTTATTCCTCGCAATTGCTCTTAACGTAACGCCCCGGCGCCGGCTCGATACTCAGATATTCATCGTTACCCAATGTCGTGCGCGCTGGTACCCGCGGTCCACCCCGTTGCGCCAGCCAATCGCACCAATGCGTCCACCAACTGCCGGGTACGCTCTGCGTCTGCTCGAACCATTGCTCCGGCTGCTCGCTGGGTTGCTCATTGGTCCAGTAATTTCGTTTCTTCTTCGCCGGCGGATTAACGACACCGGCGATATGTCCACTTGCACCCAGCACGAAGGTCTTGTCGCCCGACAGCAATTTCGTATTCGCGTAAGCCGTACGCCAAGGCACGATGTGATCCTCGCGCGAGGCATATATATAAGTCGGGCAATCGATCAACGATAAGTCCACCGGCACACCGCATTGCACGGCCTTCCCGGCTACGCGCAGATTATTTTCCAAATACGTGTTGCGCACATACCAGCAGAACATCGGTCCCGGCAGATTGGTGCTGTCGGCGTTCCAATACAACATATCGAACGCCGTCGGCGTTTTACCTTTCAAGTAACTGTTAACCACATACGGCCAGATCAAATCGTTGGCGCGCAACGCCGAAAACACGAACGCCAATTCGCTGCCTTGCATGATTCCACCGTTACCGATGGTGAGCTCGCGCGTCACCATCGTGTGATCGGTCAGTAACAGACCGATCTCGCCGGTATCGAAGAAATCGAGCATGGTTGTCAACAACGTCAGACTCGCCACCGGATCCCGGCCGCCCACCTTCATGATCGCCAATGCCGACGCCAATAAAGTGCCGCCAATGCAGAAGCCGAGCGCGTTGACTTTATCGGCACCGGTCACCGCTAATGCGATATCAATCGCCCGCATCACGCCAGCGGACAGATAATCATCCCAGGTCGAATGCGCCTGCTCGTTGGTAATGTTGCGCCACGACACCAGAAACACCGTGTGGCCCTGCTCGACCGCATAACCGACAAACGAGTTCTCGGGCTGCAAGTCGAGGATGTAGTACTTGTTGATGCACGGCGGAATAATGACCAACGGCCGCGCGTGCACGTCGGCCGTGCGCGGCGAGTACTGAATCAACTGAATCAGTTCGTTCTCGTAAATAACCGCGCCTTCAGTAGTCGCGACATTCTTACCGACTTCAAACGCGCCCTCGTCGTTGTTGGAGATTCGGCCTTTGGCGAGATCTTGAAAGAACAGCGCCATGCCTTCGCTTAAGCTACGCCCGCCCGACTCCATGGCGAGCCGCAACGCTTCCGGATTCGTCGCCAAAAAATTTGCCGGGCTCATCGCATCGACGTACTGGCGCATAGCAAAACGCATCTGGCCTTTGGTCCGATCGTCGAGCGGTGCCCGATCGACCGTGTCCATCAAAAATGTGGAATATGCCAAATAGGTGCGGCGGATAAGATCGAATCGCGGATCTTCGCTCCACGCGTCATCGGTGAAGCGCTTGTCGTTGAGCTTGGTGGTCGACGGAAAATAGGCAACCGCCGACAGTCCCATCCAAAATGCCGTTACTTCGCCCAAAAAAGTCTGCTGCAACGCCGCTAACTGCCGCGCTGCTGTCATAAAATCGGCGCCGCTGACGCTGCTGTTCGCGTCGCCATCTGCTATCCCTTGCTTGCGTTGTCGCATCATATCCTCACTGATTAAAGTCCTTAGCGATACCAGATCGTTAGACTAATTTGCTTCCTAATTTCTCCACAGTTGCCGTTGGCTGCAGGGCATACGGCTGGTGCTCCGCGCCAAACGCAAAGCAACGATTACAGCGCCCGTACCACAGGCCCTTCCGATTTAACACACTTGTGTGACAACTTGCCGCAGTGCGGCGCGAAGAGTAGGTAGAAAAGCACAATACAGAAGGCACTCGGCGAACGTCCGTGTCGAGAGAACAACGAAGATTAATCGTATGAACTTACGAGCCGAAGTATACGGAGACTGACGATGTTTTACCCATCGTTCTTAGTGCTGCTTCTTTATAAGGACGTTAACGTTAAGGTTTGTCGAAGCCTGCATGAACACTAATCGATTTCTCGCGCCTGCATCTTATAGGTACTATTATCGAGTCTAATGGATCCCTACTTATTCCAAGCCGGCAACACACCCGTGCTTGTCAGCATGCCGCATGTCGGCACCGGCCTCCCCGCCAGTTTCATTGATCGACTGAATTTACCTGCACGCTCGCTGCCCGATACCGATTGGCATGTCGACCGGCTCTACGATTTTCTGCCTGATATGGGCATCGGCGTGTTGCAAGCCACGCTGTCGCGCAGCGTCATCGATCTCAATCGACCGCCGGACGATGAGCCGCTCTATCGTCACACGACTACCGGCCTCTGCCCAACCACACTGTTCAACGGCGAACCGCTCTACCAAGCCGGGCAAGAACCGGATGCCGCCGAGCGCGCCGACCGATTAGAACAATACTGGCGCCCGTATCATCAGCGCCTCGACAGCGAAATGACGCGGCTCCATCGGCAACACGGCATCGCCGTGTTGCTCGACACGCACTCGATCAACTCGGTAATCCCACGCCTGTTCGACGGCCGCCTGCCCGATTTTAATCTCGGCACTTATGACGGACGGAGCGCTGCACCCGAACTTGTACAGCGTTTACTGGACGTACTGCAGAATGCCGCGTCGTTCGCCTCGGTACTCGACGGTCGCTTCAAGGGCGGTTACATCACTCGTCACTACGGACAGCCCTCGGCCGGTTGGCACGCCGTTCAGCTCGAGTTGGCGCAATGTGGCTACATGGACGAAGCGCCGCCGTTTTCGTATGACGAATGCCGGGCCACACCGATGAAACGGCATCTGCGCCGCTTCATACAGACATTGCTTGCGTGGTCGCAAGCGCAGGCGATTCGCCGCAGCGCATGAGAACCCAGCGATGAATCCCGCATCGCTCTATTGCCCATCGGCATTACTTAGCGACGGCTGGCACGACAACGTCGTCTTGCACTTCACCGTCGACGGCAAAATTGCCGCTACCGAATCGGGCACGCCGGCGCAAGCAACGATGCGCGCCACCGGCCCGTGTGTACCCGGCATGCCGAACCTGCACTCGCACGCGTTTCAACGCGCCATGGCCGGTCTCACCGAACGCGCCGGCAACACCGCCGACAACTTTTGGACCTGGCGCGAGACGATGTATCGCTTGGCCGCTCAGGTCGCGCCCGACGATCTGTCGGCAATTGCCATGCAGCTCTATATCGAGATGCTGAAAGCCGGTTACACCTCGGTGGCCGAGTTCCATTACCTACATCACACCGCCGACGGCACACCCTACGCCGATCCGGCGGAGATGAGCCTGCGCTTGATGGAAGCGGCGCGCGCAGTCGGCTTGCGGCAAACGCTGCTGCCGACGCTCTACTGTCACTCCGACTTCGGCGGCAAACCGCCGACCGAACGGCAGCGGCGCTTCATCAATCCGGTCGAGCGCCTGTTGGCAATTATCGAACGCTGTCGGGCGCACGCGCGTGGCGCCGACACCTTGGCAGTCGGTCTCGGGCTGCATTCATTGCGCGCCGTCACACCGGACGAATTGCAAGCGACGCTCAGCGGCATGACAACGATCGACGCAACCGCTCCGATCCACCTTCACATCGCCGAGCAAGTTGCCGAGGTCGACAGCTGCATCGCGTGGTCGGGCCAGCGCCCAGTCGACTGGCTATTCAACGCCGTACCGGTCGATCGGCGTTGGTGTTTAGTGCATGCCATCCATGTCGACGACCGCGAGATCGCGCGCATGGCCGCGAGCGGTGCCGTCGTCGGCCTGTGCCCGACGACCGAGGCCAATCTCGGCGATGGTTTGTTTCCGATACTGCCGTATCTCGCGGCCGGCGGCCGCTACGGCATCGGCTCCGACAGCCAGATCAGCGTCGCTGTGCACGAAGAACTACGTTGGTTGGAATACAGCCAGCGCTTGCAGCGGCGCGAGCGAAATCTGCTGCGCCTCGGCGAAGGTTCGATCGGCGAAGGAATCTATCGAGCGGCACAACGCGGCGGCGCCGCGGCACTTGGACAGGTAGGCGATGGTCTTGCAATCGGTGCAGCGGCGGATCTGCTCGTGCTCGACGCCGACCATCCCAAGCTGATCGGTCGCACGCGAGCCGATCAGTTAACGTCGTATGTGTTCGCCGGCGATAGCAGCTGTATTCGCGACGTCTACGTCGGCGGCCGCCCTGTCATCATTGACGGCCGGCATAGCGATGAAGCCGTCGTGTTCGATCGATTCCGAAAATCGCTGACGACACTGTTCGCGCGCACGTTCTAACGCTCGTCCACAAACCAGACGTATCAAAAAAAATAGCCCTCACCAGGAAGGTGAGGGCTATTAGCTAAGGTGGGAATTAAATTAGACGAGTAAAAAGACAATCTCCGACAATTCTGCCGGCTAACTTATGTAGGTGGCTGTCCACCACCGCCCTGCACTGTCGGCGGCTGCCCGCCGCCACCGACGGTGGGTTGTCCTCCACCTCCTACCGACGGTTGCCCGCCGCCTCCGATGCTGCAGCCTTTTGCATGAATCATCAGGTGTTCTCCATATTGAGGTTAGTAGTCTGATGTGAGCCTTAGCGACTCACGAGGTTCACCCTACTGCGATAGGACAAAACCTACTATCGGTAAAAATCCCCAGTGGCCGAATGACGACACTGCGACGGCTTGCCCCTAAAGCGTTCACGGCTTTGGCAACACCGCTATGAAAACAACGAGCGACCGGCGAACATCCGTTCCATAACAGCGGAGGCCCTCCCATGATCACGCTCGACGCGACACACAAGCAACGAACTGCACCAACATCGGTAGCCAACGCCGATCGCTATGTCAGCCAATTTCTGCTGGGCCCGAGGTTCGTCGACACGCTGCGCGAGTGGCAACATTTTTCGGTGACGCAACACCTCAAGCTGACCGCACATCCGACCGTCAGCTGCACGCAGATTACTGCCGGCAGCCGCGAGTTAACGCTACTCGGACATCTGCTCGATCCGCTGAACCCCGACGCCGGCAACCGCGAAATTCTGCAAGACCTGCTGGATAATTTTCGAACCCACGAATCGCTCATGACCGCGACTAACCGTCTCGGCGGTCGTTGGTTATTAATTGCCGCAGACGAGCGCGACGTCTTTTTATTCCACGATGCACTGGGATTGCGCCAGGCATTCTACACCGACCCGGCACAAACAGGCGCGCTATGGGCAATGTCGCAACCGGGAATCGGCCGCGAGGTCTTGGAACTCGTCGTCGACGAATCGGCGAAGCAATACATGGATTCACAGACATTCCGCCGCACGTCCGAGTCGCGCTGGCCGGCGGCAGCGACGCCGTTCAAGGAGCTAAAACATCTCTTGCCGAATCACCGTCTCAATCTGCAAACCGGCAACGCCGAGCGCTACTGGCCGACAGCTCCGATCGAACGACTAACCGCGAAATCGGCGCTTGATCGATTCGGCATTCTTCTGACGGGAACGATTCGAGCGGCGGCGAACCGCTTCCCGTTGACGCTGGCGTTGACTGCCGGGCTCGATAGCCGCGTGGTGCTCGCGGCGGCTCGCGGAATCGTCGATCAAGTAGAAATCATTACCGTGCGCCAAGGAAAACTGTCCGATCGTCATCCGGATATCGACATCCCCGCGCGTCTTCTCAAAACACTGCGGCTGCCGCACGACATCATCCGCGCCGCGCCGACGATGACGCCGGAGTTTAGCTGGCAGTTCAAAAACAATGTTTACCTGGCGCACGATCATTACGGTCACGACGCCGAAGCGCTGCTGCAACGCTTCGGACGCAGCCGCGCGACATTGACCGGCAGCGGCGCCGAGGTCGGACGCTGCCCGTTCCGTGCGAAGTTGCCGCATGCCGACTACGTACATTTCACACCAGAGTTGCTGGCATGGCTCGAATATGGCTCGACCCAACCCTTCTTGGTACACCACTTCAGCGAATGGCTGGCCGATGCCGGCCGGCAAACGCATGTAAAGCTGCTCGATCTTTTCGAATGGGAACAAGACTACGGCAACTGGCTGGCAATGACCCAGCTCGAATTCGATATCGCATGGCGCGAGATCTTCACGCCCTACAACTGTCGTGAACTGTTCACCGTCCTGCTCGGCGTCGATGAGCGCTATCGCCGGGCACCGAACTATTCCTTGTTCCGCCGATTCATCGAACGCACTTGGCCGGAGCTATTAGGCGAACCGATCAACCCGCACTGCCGCACGACGCGCTTCGGCAAGACCGTCGCCAATCTGAAAGCGGTGGCACGTCATTGGTTGTTCGTTCGTAACAGCCGAGCGTAGTGGCTACAACCATGTCGGTGCTGTGCTAAATAATGCACATATCCTCATTACAACCGCCATCTGCAACACGCTGCTGTTGGTCAGCGCCGATAGGGGTCGCGCTTATGCTGCGAACCGTCGACTCATGCACGAGCGTTGCCACCGCTGCCCCGACCTGCAAATCCGGCGCATGACCAAACTTATGCCAACGGATTTTTCCGCAGCGATCCACAAGAATAAGACTGGGCGTTCCCTGCATCTGATAGGCCTGCATCGTCAGCGGGACGCCGTTCGGTTCGCCGGCGGCGTCGACACCGATGGCAAACGTCAGCCGGTATTCATGGATAAACGCCGCCAACGCCACCGGTGTCATGGCATCGTGATGCTCAAAAACGGTATGCAGACCGACCACGGCAACGTCGCTGCTGGGAAACTGTTCGGCAATGCGTTGCGCCTGCGGGATTCCATGCTGCACGCAGCCTGGGCACAGCATCTGAAAAGCATGGAGCACGATCACCTTGCCGCGTAGCCCGGCAAGCGTCAGATCTGTCTTGCTGTTGAACCACTGGCTCACTTGAAGCTCAGGCGCCGTTAAATTTTTCTCGTTCATCGTCAATCTCAACTCGATTCCATTTACAAGAGAGCCCGGCATCACCGACTGGGTGCCGGGCCGTCGCCGTATTACTTGAGCGCGGAAATGGGGGCGCCGAAGTTAATATGAAAGGGAATACCGTCGAGCACTAATGCCGGCACCGATTTAACGCCAACCGCTTCGGCATCCTTAATGCGATCTTTGCGCTCGCCAAGATGCACGTGCTCCACGGCATATTTGGAACCATCGATGGCGGAGGCGACTGTCTTCTCCGCTTCTAGGCAGACCGGGCAACCCGCGTGATAAAAAACGGCTTTCTGTGTCATTACATCTGTCCTCAGGGGTTTGTGTATGTGCGTGACATTGTCACCACGCCATTTTCCCGATCCGGCAACTACAAAAAAGCCGGCACTAATCGGTTACCCAAGAACGAAATGGTTCATCTTAGTGAAAGTAAAGGAGAATTATATTTACGGCGAGCGGCAGCAAGCGACCGTGCCGAGTACCGTCTTAACGAGACGGCGCGAACAGCTGAGCGACCGCGACCGGATTGGAAGGGAAGTAACAATGCAGATAACTGGCGATCAATCGACCCTGCCGAAAAACGGCTTCGCCGGCAGAGGTGTTGTGCAAGCGCTCGCCGCGCGCGATCGGCGTTAGCGGCGTGTCGATGATCGAGTGATGGAACGTGTGCGCCCGCAACACTCCGCCCGGCAATGACACCGATTGATAACCCAATCCTTGCAAGCGGGTTTGCATATGCGCGTGGCCCGCTAACAAGCCGACCATCGCCGCCCGCGCGCCAGCTTTGTCGGTGAGCGATTCGAGCAAATACAACAGCCCACCGCATTCGGCGTATATCGGTCTGCCGGCACGAAAATGTTGTTGCAGCGCCGCCTTCATACCGGTGTTGTTTTGTAACGTTGCCAGATGCAGCTCGGGATAACCGCCGGGCAAATATAGACTGTCGACCGCCGGCAACGCGGTATCGGTCAGCGGCGAAAAGAAAACGATCTCGGCGCCCATCGCACGCAGCAAATCGAGGTTGGCGGCGTAGATAAACGAGAACGCCGCATCACGCGCGACGCCGATGCGCACGCCAGCTAACGACTTGGGCGGCGCGGCAACATCACCGTCGACGAACTCGACCGCCGGCGGCAGCTCAGCCAAGCCAGTCTGCGCGATCGATATGGCACCGGCCGCAACCCGTGCGTCGAGATCGACGATCTCTTCCGCCTGCACCAATCCTAGATGTCGCCCCGGCAAAGTAAGCTGCGCGTCGCGCATGATCGGCCCGAAGTAACGCATGCCGGCCGGTATACCTTGTGCGATCATCTCGGCGTGGCGCGCGCTGGCAACGGTATTCGCCAATACGCCGGCAAACGGAAGACCGACACGCAAGTTGGCCAATCCGTAAGCAATAGCGCCGAGCGTCTGCGCGACGCCGGTGGCGTCGATCACCGCCGCCACCGGTACGTTCAACAATTGCGCGAGATCGGCGCACGACGGGCTGCCGTCGAACAACCCCATCACACCCTCGATCAAAACGATATCGGCGCTGCCAGCCGCGTCGTACAACAAGCGCCGACACTCGGCCTCACCCGCCATCCACAAATCGAGCTGATACGCCGGCGACCCGCTGCCGCGCTCGAGGATCATCGGATCGAGAAAATCCGGCCCCGCTTTGAACACACGCACGCGCCGACCTTGATCGCGGTGATAACGCGCGAGCGCCGCCGTGATCGTGGTCTTGCCGTGATTGGAACCGGGCGCACTCAGGAACAACGCCGGGCATCGCCGCGCCATGCTCAGAACTCCACGCCCTTCTGCG
Organism: Gammaproteobacteria bacterium; assembly: GCA_016199745.1. NCBI lineage: Bacteria > Pseudomonadati > Pseudomonadota > Gammaproteobacteria > Gammaproteobacteria bacterium. The sequence goes on along the minus strand of JACQFZ010000013.1, from coordinate 55,308 downwards.
CTTTCACGCCTTGCTCCTGATACGGATGCTTCACCGGGCGGATGTCGCTGACGAGATCGGCGAGTTCGATCAGCTCGGCCGGCGCATGCCGACCGGTAACGACGATGTGCAGCATCTCGCGCCGCCCACCGAAGACCTTCAGCACTTCTTGCAGATCGAGGTACTGATACTTCAGGACAATATTGAGCTCGTCGAGGATCACCATGTCGTACGACGGATCGTTGATCATACGTACCGCTTCGGCCCAGCCCTTAGCCGCGGTACGCGTATCCGCTTCGCGATCCTGGGTGTTCCAGGTGTATCCTGCGCCGACCACATGGAAATCGCAATTTGGATGACCGCCGAGAATATTGCGCTCGGCGCTCTCCAGCGCACCTTTGATGAACTGGACGACGCCAAGCTTCATGCCGTGACCAAGCACGCGCATGCCCATACCGAACGCGGCCGACGATTTGCCCTTGCCGGTGCCGGTGTTGACGATCAGCAAGCCTTTTTCTTTCTGCGCCGCCGCCTTCTTTTTCTCGAAGCCTTCCTTGTGCTTCTGGGTCATGCGCTTGTGCGATTCGGTATCGGTCTTCATCAGTCGTCTCCTAGAGTCACTCCCCTCTCCCGCAAGGGGAGAGGGGAAAATTATTTCCAGTCTTTACCGGTCAATTGCGTCAACCGTTCGGCAACGCTGCCACGGTTCAAGTGGTAACCGATAAATACCAACTCGGACGACGCCGACGCCAGCGCGGCGTTATCGATTGTCGTCACCACTCTCGTACGCACCCCTTGCAACAACACGCGCTCGCCAGCCTTCGCACGAATAAAACCTTTGACGCGCAAGATCGGCTCCGCCTTCGCCGCGGCGACGACAGCTGCCTTCAAACGATCGGTCTCCTGCGGTTCAGTGCTACGCAACACGAACGACAACCAACCCGGATCCTGCTCATGAAAATGTTTGTGCGTTGTCAGCCCGTGCGCATGCGCGTTCAGACCGGAGTGCGAATGGCCGTCGAGCCGGCGCTGCTCGCGCAACGGCTGCGCATTAGCATCGGGCATCGGCGCCAACGGTAAGTAGCGAGCGCTCGTATCCGCCGTCGGTTGATGCAGACGCAGCCCGAGCGCCAACCGCGTATCGAGCCGCGCCTGATAGGCGAGTTCGATGAAACGTACGTTCGGCGCCAACCGACGCACGCGCGCCTCAGCCGCCAACAACGCCGCCTCGTCGAGTGTATCGATCTTGTTCAGAACGACGACGTCGGCGTATTCCAGCTGTTGCTCGAACAAGGTCGCCACCGAATCGGCGACCACGGCATTGGCGCCGTCGACGCGGTCGAACTCGTTCGCCAGTAACAATGGCGTGTCGACTACCGTCAACGTCGCGTCCAACACGAAATCGTTCGCCAGCTCAGGCGCCTGCAATCGCTCCATTACCGCACTCGGCAATGCCAAGCCCGACGTCTCGATCAACACGTGATCGAACTGCGCGCGCCGCGCGGCAATGGCGCGCAGCGTCGGCACGAACAGCGTGTCGTCGCCATAGGCGATCAAGCCGTAAGGAAAATCATGGATCTGAATCTCGGCGGCCGCGGCTGCACTTTTCCGCACCAGCGCGCCGTCGATCGACACTTCGCCGAATTCGTTGATCAACAGCGCTAACCGGCGCATCTGCCGATGTTTCACCAAACTCGTCAGCAATGTCGTTTTACCGGAACCGAGAAAGCCGGTAACGACGGTGACCGGAATCGGCCCGTTCACGCCGGAATGCCCCAGGCCTTGAGTTGCTGCAAAGCGGCGTCGAACGTCGACGTCAACGTCGGGTAAGCGAGCGTCGGCCGCCGTATTACCAACAATGGAATGCCGAGCGCATCGGCCGCGGCAACCTTAGCGGTAAAGCCGCCCTCCTCGCCGGAGTCCTTGGTCACGACGCAATCGATATGCCAATCGCGCCACAACGCCTCGTTGAACGCCGCGGAAAACGGACCTTGCATCGCACAAATATGATCGCGCGGCACGCCGAGATCGAGCGCGCGTTGAATAAATTCCGGTTCCGGCGTGATGCGCGTAAACCATTGGCGCTCGCCGGCACCGTCGGCTTTGACGAATGTCGCCAAGTCCTTGGAACCGCTCGCGAGAAAGATGCGCTTGCCGAGTTGCATGGCGCGTTGTGCCGCCTGCGCGACCGATTCGCACAACTCGCCGCTGGCGGCGATCAATGAGCTTGGCCGTTCATAACGCAAATACGGAATATTGAGCGTGCGCGAAAGCTGGATCAGCTGCTCCGACATTTGCGTCGCATACGGGTGGGTCGCGTCGACCAGCGCCCGCGCCTGGCCGTTGGTCAACGCCTGCCGGCGCGCTTCCATCCCTTGCCGACCCGACCAAACATGCACGCCCGGACAATGCTTGAGCGCGACTTCGCCGCCGTATTCCGTCGCGGTAGAAACGACTACCGGGCTGCCGCGCTCGGCGATGGCATTCGCCAACGCGTTGCCGTCGCTGGTGCCGGAGAACACCCACACCGCTTGTTGCGGCAACGATTCCGGCGCAACAACGTCGGCCGTCGCCGCCCAGTCGTTGTAGCCGCGCGGTGTAAAAATCCAACCGCGCTTACGTTGTGTAAAGCGATTGCCGATGACAATCGTCGTTAACATGTCGAACTGCAACCCGGGCAACTCTTCCAGCCGATGAATACTTATTTGTTGATCCGGACGATAGGCGTTGCGCACGACACCGCACAGCGTCGACGGCAGCTTGTGCTCCAGCATGATACGCAGAATGCGATACACACCCTCTTGGCGGCCAGCACTCTGCACGTTGTAGAACACGCAGGCGAGATCGGCCTGGGCGATATGGCGCGCGCGGTGCTCGATCCATTCCCACGGACACAGCAGATTGGACAAGCTCAGCGTGGCAAAATCGTGCGACAGCGGCGAACCGAGCAACGACGCACAGGAATTGGCCGAGGTAATACCCGGCACCACGTTAACCTCATAGGTGTCGTCCTCGCGCATCTCGTCGAACGCGAGCGCCGCCATGGCATAAATGCCGATATCGCCGCTCGATATCAACGCCACCTTGGCGCCGGCGCGTACCTTTTCGATCGCTAGCAATGCGCGCTCGCGCTCTTGGGTTAGCGGCGGCGAATGAATCTCCTTGCCTTCGACCCAGGGTTGAATCCAGCGCAGGTACAGCTCGTAGCCGACAATGACGTCGCTGCTACGCAATGCCGCTTCGGCGCGCGGGACGATGAGGTCGCTGTAACCGGGACCGACGGAAACTAGATTAAGAACACCTTGCATGTTTCAGACTCTATAGAAAGGTAACGACGCCACTGTTAACCCCCTCCCCCTCAGGGGGAGGGCTGGGGTGGGGGTGGGTTTAGCTCCGCCAAAATTTTTTCAAGTACAGCTTCTGTCGTCGTTAGGGCTTCGTTGTTGAAAAATCGGAGCACACGAAATCCGGCTCGCTGCAGCGCCTCGGTGCGAGCACAATCTGATACCACGTTCTCAACATGCTGTGATCCGTCCACTTCGACGACTAGCTTGTGCTCGAGACAGACAAAATCAAGAATGTAATTATCAAACGCGTGCTGTCGGCGGAATTTTACGCCCAGTTGTTTGTGGCGAAGACCGTACCAAAGCTTCCGCTCGGCATCGGTCATCTGTTTACGCAAGCGAATTGAGGAAGATTTGGCGAAAGTGTTAGATCGGCCGTGCATCTAAACCCACCCCCACCCCGGCCCTCCCCCTGAGGGGGAGGGAGATCCGCAGTTTTGCGAGGAGCTATCCATCAAGCACGGTCTTCCACCACGGCAACCGTCACACCATCCAACGCCATCTTCGCAACCAACAATTTCCCCCGCGGGCTCGCAATCAGCGCACACGGCTCACAGACGCCATCAACACCAACGTTCTTCTTCACCCACTCGGACGGCTGCGTCACCCACGCGCGCGCAGCGACGTCGTCGGTGGCGATCACGCGCAGCGGAATGCCTTGCTGCTGGCAAAACTCCCGCAATCCCGGCTCGTCCGCCTTGAGCGTGATGGTCGCCGCTTCTCTGATCTCGCTGATATCACGCGTCCCGAGCGCCTGTCGCACCGCTCGCTCGATCTGCTCGACCGTCGCCCCTTTACGACAACCAATGCCGACAACCAGCGGCTTCAGCGCTTCGGTCGCGGTCGTCACCACCGGCACCGCGCCGACGACGTTGGCGACCCGATAAGCAAGGTCGTTGCCACCGGCCTCATGACCGCCAAGCAAAGAAATCGCGTAGCGGCACGCTTCATCCAGCACCACCACCGCCGGATCGGAATGCTTATCGCTGATCAGCCCGTCGATAAAGCGCGACGCAATACCGGTGGTCATTACCAGCACCCATTTCGAGTACTGCGGAAACAGCGCTCTAAATTGCTCTCGCTGCGGCGCAGCGTTTTGCCACGGGCGGAAGACCGTGCCGCCGAGTCGCTCCTGCAAGATTCGTCCGACGTGCTCGGCATGCTCGCGTACTAGCCAAATGCCGAGCGACTCGGTCACGCCTCGACCTTCACACGCTTGGCCGGTTTGCGGAACTTGTGTTTGAAGTTGGCGGCATACAGGCTCGATTCCGTCGCCGCTTCGGTCGCCAAGACATCGCCGACGATCATCATGCTGGTCAGCTTCCACTTGCTGACTTTGGTTTCGCTCACGACTTTACCGAGCGTGCTGCGGAGCGAACGCTGATCCGGCCAGGTGGCACGATAAACCAGCGCGACCGGTGTCTTATCCGGATAGTGTTTGCGTAATTCGTCGACGATCTTCTTGAGATGCGGGCCGGACAGAAAAATACACAGGGTGGCGCCCGATTTGGCCAACTTACCCAGCGATTCTTTTTCCGGTACCGGCGAGGCGCGGCCGGAAACGCGCGTCAGAATAATCGTCTGCGACACGTTCGGCTTGGTCAGCTCGCTCGACAACACCGCGGCGGCAGCGGTGAACGACGACACGCCCGGCACGACTTCATATGAAACACCGAGCTTGTCTAACCGTCGCATCTGCTCGGCGGTCGCGCCGTAAATTGACGGATCGCCGGAATGAACGCGCGCCACGTCCCATTTCTTTTCGAGTGCGCGCCGATAACACGCTTCCTGCTCGTCGAGATTGAGCGCGGCGGTGTCGATAATCTCGGCGTTCTTGCGGCAGTAGCACAGCACCTGCGGCGGCACCAACGAGCCGGCGTAAAGCACCATGCGCGCACGTTTCAGAAGCTCGGCACCGCGAACGGTGATCAAATCGTGTGCGCCGGGGCCGGCGCCAATGAAATAAACTTTCATATGTGTCTTTTTTCTCGTGGTGTGCGACGAATCAACATCGTCGATAAGTAACCGAGCGAATCGTCCGCCGGCAGTTGTGTTAAATCGCCGCACAACACCTCGCCCGGCAGCCCGATGCGGGAGGCCAGCGCGCAATGTTGGGCAATACCCAAACGCCGCAGCAGATCGAGCACCCACGGCAACCGCTTGCCGACTTTCATCAGCACGACGATGTCGTGCGTCTCGATGTCGCGCTGCAAGGCGGACGGTTCATCAGGACACGGTAGAATTAGCACGCGTTCCTTACCCTCGCCGAGCGACCAACCCATCGCCGACGCAGCGGCAGCGTAACTCGTTACGCCGGGGAACGTCTTCTGCACTAACCCAGGCAACAAATCGCGCAACGCGGCGAGGATGTAACCATAGGTGGAATACGTCATCGAATCGCCGATCGTGAGGTAGGCGATGTTGCGCCCGGCTTTGAGCTCGGCGGCAAGTTGTTGCGCGAGCTCGGCGTAGTGCTCGCGCAAGACCGTGCGGTCCGGATCCATCGTGAATTCGATTTCACGGAAGCGTTGGTCGGGAATCGACAGACCGACCAAACATTGGCGCGCGACCGAGACTTCGGCCGAGCGCGCGCGTGGGATGTATATGGTATCGACGCGCTGCAGTGCTTCGAGCGCGGCGACCGGCAGATAACCTGCCGGGCCGGGGCCGACGCCAATGCCGAAAAATGTGCCGAGTGGATTCATGGAGTTCCGTGTAGGAACGCGTGGGCAGAAAAACACTGCCCACCCTACATTAGTTAAACGATCGCTAGATATAGACCTGTCGCCGCGATGGCGACGCCGACGGCGCGGAACAGCTGCTCTTGCACACGCCATTTGTTCAGCACCAGACCGAACGACATCCCGCTGACATGCAACAGTGTCGTCGCTAGCGCAAAACCGACACCATACTCCATCGCATCCATCGCCAGCGGCATCTCCGTCACGTGCGCATGGCCGTGCAGCACGGCAAACACGCCGACGAGCGCGGCGCTAACGGCGATCGGCAAACGCGTGGCCGCCGCGATCAAAATACCGAATACCACGACCGAGGCAAGAATGCCCTGCTCGACGAACGGAATGGATACGCCCGCCAGCGCCAACACACCGCCGAGCATCATCACACCGACGAACGCCGCCGGCACGATCCACATGGCGCGGCCGCGCAGCTGCGCCGCCCACAAACCGACCGCGACCATGGCCAACATGTGGTCCAGGCCTACGAACGGATGGCCGAAGCCGGCGTCGAAACTGTGCACATGCGCCACAGCGCTCGGATGAGCGAAGGCATATGCCGGTGCCAACAATGCCGCCAAGCTGGGCAGCAAAAACCGCATCGATAATTTACGCATCACATTTCTCCTCACATCATCTTCAAAAAAAGAAACGGGTCGCCCTATGACTTATTTATCAATTCCCTCCCCCGCTCGCGGGGGAGGGTTAGGGTGGGGGCAATTACGCCGCCTTACCCAAAGCAACGCCGTGCAAACCAAACAACCGCACCTCAATGCGCTGCGCGCGCGGTACGCGCTCGTGCATCGCCTTCGCAATCCGGTTTTCGACTTCACTCCACATCGCCGTCGCCTGCGGATGCGGCTTCATCAGCTCCATCACCGCTTCGACGGTATTCGCTTGCTCGATTTTTTCGACCAGCGCCGATTCGATACCGCAATCCGCCGCCACGCGCGCGACCGCGCCCATGGCCATCGCGCTCTTGCCCGAGTGCGTGTCCCACTCGCCGTTGAGCGTCTTGGCAAGCTTGCCGGGATGGCCAAGCATCCACAACGCCGGCAACGTCGCACCCGCTTCCGTCAGCACTTGCTGAGTAAAGTCCAACGACGTGCCGACGAAGTTCGAAATCTGCACGATCTGTTTATTCGCTAGCTGCAACACACCCTTGGCGAAGGCGGTGCCGATCTTGCCCGGCGTATACGCGACCTGCATTGCGCTGCCGCCGACGGCGACGCGGATATACACCTCGATCGAGGCGATATACGCCGCCATCGACATCGGCTCGACGATGCCGCTGGTACCGATAATCGAAATACCGCCGACGATACCCAGCCGCGGGTTGAACGTTTTCTTAGCGATCGTTTCGCCATCGATGCAGCCGATCTCCAGATCGAAACCGGGATTGGCGGCGCCATCGAGCATTTCTTCAACCGCCAGCTGCATCATCTGTCGCGGCACCGGATTGATCGCCGGCTCGCCGACCGGCACACGGATTCCCGGTTCAGTAACGGTGCCCACACCCTTGCCCGCTAGAAAGCGCACGTCGCCGCGACCGTTCGATCGCACCGTGGCGACGATCACTGCCTTATCGGTGTTATCCGGATCGTCGCCCGCATCCTTCACGACTTCGACCCGCACACCGCCGTCAACCTGCTCGACCCGCTGCACCGGCACCATAATATAGTGTGCGCCGTCCGGCAGGCTGACGGCGATCTCGGTCGCGGTCTCGCCGTGCAGCAACAATTGCAGGGCGGCTTTTACCCCCGCGGTCGCGCACGTGCCGGTCGTACGACCGCGACGCATCCCGTTGTCCGCCGGTCGCGCTAGGTCGAACGGCGCACGCGTCACAGCGTTTGCACCCCGGCGAGATAATTTTGCGCGCCGATCATCATCGCGTTGACCACCGACGCCGCCCACGGCGAACCGCCGCGGAAGCCGACGTTGGTTACGCGTGGCACTTGCAGGCAACGACGCAAATCGTCTTTCGATTCACGCGTGCCGACGAAGCCGACCGGTAGACCGATCACGAGCTGCGGCCGCCAGCCATGTTCGCGAATCAGGCGCGTGGCTTCCATGATTGCTGTCGGTGCATCGCCGATCGCCACGATCACGTCATTGCCGAATTTCTGCCAAGCACGGCGGATGCCAGCGGCCGAGCGGGTGATGCCACTCGCTTGCGCCAGCAAATGGGTTTCGCGATCGTGCACGCCACACCAGGTTTGCACGCCGAGCTGTTGCAACAAAGTGCGCTTCAATCCGGTTTCGACCATCGTCACGTCGGCGACAATGCGCCGACAACGCAACAACGCGCGCAGGCCGGTTTCGACCGCGCCCGGCGAGAAATAAATATCGTCGACGATACCGAAATCGCCGCTGGTGTGGACTAACCGTTGCAGTACCAACTTTTCGATCGGCGAGAACTTGGACCAATCGCGACCGGCGTCGATGATACGAAAGCTCTCGGCTTCGATCGGGTGCGGTTCGTAGGGTGCCCACCCGGATTCGCTACTGGGTTCCTCCCCGTTCAGGGGGGAGGATAGGTGGGGGGTGGGTTGCATCGATGCATTATCGTCCAACGAACCCACCCCCACCCTGTCCGTCCCCCTGAGGGGGAGGGAACCCACCTCGGATTCTTTTGCCAATAGACCACGCGATTTCAAATGATGTGCTTGCTGCGGGGCGCCGACTTGTTCTTCGAAGCCGACGATCTGCACACGATATTTGCAGAGCGAACAATTCATATGCGCGCGGCCGTCGATACTTTCTTGCGCACGTTCCAGAAATACATCGGCGACATCGGCATGCGCACCGAGATAGCCGGCCTTCAAGACATCGATCTCCGGTTGGCGCTCGTGCAGTGCGTCGGCGGCGGCATAGATGCGCTTCACTAACACGCCGTCGAACAGAAAATAGGGGAACACGATGATGCGCTGAAAACCCAACCGCGCCGCCGCTTGCACGCCGTCGGTCACCAACGGCTTGGCCGTGCCGGCATAACACACGAACGATGCGCCGAAGCCCATGCCCTCTTCCAGCATGCGCGCCAGCTTCGATACCTCGCCATTGGCGTCGGGATCCGACGTACCGCGACCGACGACGACCAAACAGGTGTCGGCCCGCTTAATCGTATGACTCGATTGCGCTTCGGCTTCGACGATGCGCTGCTGTGCCAAGCGCAACAACAACGGATGCACGTCCAGCGCCGCGCCGAAATGAAATCCGATCTGCGGAAAATCGCGCTTCAACACCGCAAGCTCACTCGGCATATCGTTCTTCGCGTGCGCCGCGGCGAACAACAACGCCGGCAACATCACCCCGCGCGTGGCGCCGGCATCGACCGTGGCTTTGATCGCTTGATCGATCGTCGGCGAGGCGAACTCCAAATAGCCGCAAGCAATTTGCCGCTGCGGGGCACGTGCGCGCATCAACGCTATTAAGGACTCGCATTCGCGCAATCCATCCGGGTCGCGGCTGCCGTGGGCGGCGACAATGATGCTGTAGTCCTGCAAAACGGCTTGTTTCATTAAGATGTCGACTCGTCCGAAAAACCGTAGGCCATCGGTCAGCGGGAGCTACGGCGCCTGCGTCTCAACCAACCCCGCCCGATTTACGGGAACGCGAGTGTAATCGCAAACCCGCCACCCCCAAAACGAGTTGGCGGCGGATACCATCGTGCGGGCGACCCGGGGACATCGACCAGGACAACTCGCCACCGGCACCCACCGGCGCCATGACACCACGACGTTGGCAAATGCCGCCATGCGTCACTCACCAACGACCCAGCGCCAAAACCGGTGGCTAATACAAACAACAGCTTGTCAGTATTTTCGCCGCAGCATAGACTGCGCCGGTAGTAACGCTTCAGGTACTCCATGGGCATTTTCCATGGGGGTGAAACGGGAAGTCGGTGCGCCGCAAGGCAATTCCGACGCTGCCCCCGCAACGGTAAACGAGTAAAACGCCAGCGGTACGCCACTGTGTGCGAACACGGGAAGGCGCCGGCAACGGGACCCGGAGGGGGACCGACTCGTGAGTCCGGAGACCGGCCCGAAGTGACTGCAGGTTCGGTATCGCGGAGGGCGATGCAGGCGGCTTGCTCTTCTCGCACCCGTCTCCCATCCTCCCCTATCCGTTTCTGCCGTTGGTATCCGTATTTTGGACTTTTAAGCATTGGACAACGCCCCAGAGGAGAACGCTCACATGTCGTCAACGCCGAACGCAATTAAAACCGAATCACACATCCAATCCGACGTTACAACGAACACGCTGTTGCCGGTGCTATTCGCCGCCGTCCTCGGCGCAACACTGCTCTGGGCCGCCGGCTTCTCCAGCGTCAGCCCGCTGCACAACGCTACCCACGACGCGCGTCACTCTGCTGCCTTTCCCTGTCATTAATTTGTTTGCCTGAGGTTTCTCATGTTCAACATGGCCGTATTCAAGAAAATCGTCGCCGTGGCTGCGCTAGCTGGCATTTTGGCGGGATTGCTATTGACCGCCGTGCAACGCGTGCAGGTGGTGCCGTTGATTCTTCAGGCCGAGGTATACGAACAAGCCGCCGAGGCGGCAAACGCCAGCCGCGACGCCACCGTGTCGGCGCACGAACACCATGCCGAAGCATGGGCACCGGCAGACGGTTGGGAACGCACGCTCTTCACCACCGGCGCCAATATCATTGTCGGCCTGTCCTTCGCACTGCTGCTGGCCGCCGCTATCGCGGTCTTCCGTAAAAAGACCGACTGGCGCATTGGCCTACTATGGGGTGCCGCCGCGTACGCGGTCTTCTTCGTTGCACCCTCGCTGGGTCTGCCGCCAGAAGTTCCGGGTACAGAAGCTGCCCAGCTCAGCGATCGCCAAGTCTGGTGGTTGATGACAACAGCATTCACCGCTACCGGCCTCGCCCTGCTGGTGTTCGCGCGTCACTGGGCTGCCAAGATCGGTGGTGCCCTGCTGCTCGGGGTGCCGCATCTGATCGGCGCACCGCAACCGCAAGTGCACAGCAGCTTGGCGCCGGAAGAGTTGGCACATTCGTTTGTTATCGCCTCGGCGATCGCCAACGCCGTGTTCTGGCTGGCGCTCGGTGGACTGCTCGGATTTTTCTACAAGAAGATCGGCTAAGAACGCTATCGCCCCCTCTCGAAGGGGGCGATTCGCCGATGTCGCCTACCTAAATAATTCGATATGAGAACGCATCGCAGGCACGTGCTCATGTGCACCGGCCCACGCTGCACCGAAGACGGCGTGCAGGCGGAGGCGATGTTCAAATATCTCGGCCAGCAAATCGACGCCCGCCCGCACCTGCAAGTTAAACGCACGCGCTCGCACTGTATGGTCGTGTGCAAGAACGGTCCCATTATCGTCGTCTACCCCGAAGGGGTTTGGTATCACCGAGTCGATGAAGCGGCAATACGGCGCATCGTCGTCGAGCATCTCGAAGACGGGCGCGAAGTCACCGACTATGTCTTCCATCGCTTAGGCGAAGGAGATGTTTGCCCCGCTCATGTCATCGCACCCGATTCCTAAATCGTCGCCAGCCACGCCGGCGCGTATCGCGCTGCTGTCGCATGCGCCGAACGACCTCGCCGTGTTGCACAACGTGCTGGCGCAGATGCCGACCGAGTTCCCGCACGTCGTCGGCATCAATCTGCAAGGACTGGAAAACGAATCGCAGATCACGGCGCTGTTGACGCATGAACTCGCCGCCGCCGACATCATCGTCGCGCGCGTCCTCGGCCGGCTAGGCAACGTACCGGGATTCGCCGAGCTGGTGCGGCAAGCGCGTAGCCGCGGCAAGCATCTGATTGTCGTCAGCGGCACCGGCGAACCCGACCCCGAGCTTGGCGCCGCTTCGACCGTGCCGCCGAATGTCATGCACGAGACGCTGACGTACTTCCAAGCCGGCGGCAGTATGAATCTGGCGCAGCTGCTGCGCTATTTATCGGACCACCTACTGTTCACCGGCTTCGGCTTCGATCCGCCGGTGCCGTTGCCGGAGCACGGAATTTATCACCCCGACTTAGCCGATGGCGCCGACATCGCTGACTGGCTGGCGCTGCGCGATCCGAAGCGGCCGAGCGCCGGCATCGTTTTCTATCGAGCCCATTGGATGAGCGGCAACACCCGCTTCATCGATGCCTTGGTGCGCGCGCTCGAACATCGTGGCTTGAACGTGTTGCCGGTATTCACCGCGTCGCTGCGCGCGGGCGGTGGCAAACAATTACCGACTTCACTGCGCTACTTCAGCGACGGCACGAATACGCACGTCGACGTACTCATCAATACAACGTCGTTCGCCATGGGCGAAATCACGCCCGGCGGGCCGACGCCGGCCGGCTGGTCGGTCGCCGTGCTCGAACGGCTCGACGTACCGGTGCTGCAGGCGATCACCAGCGGCATGACGCGCGGTCAATGGGAACAATCGACGCGCGGTTTGAATCCGCTCGACGCCGCGATGAACGTGGTGCTGCCGGAATTCGACGGTCGTATCATCACCGTGCCGATTTCCTTCAAGGAACGGCAACCCGGCATGCCGAACGAATTGTTCGAGTACGAGCCCCTACCCGATCGCATCGAACGCACCGCCGGCATCGCCGCGCGGCTGGCACGGCTCAAGCACCTGCCGAACCGTGACAAGCGTATTGCTTTCGTATTCACCAACTCGAACAGCAAAGCCTCGCAGATCGGCAACGCCGTCGGTCTCGACGCGCCGGCATCGCTGATGCGCCTGTTGCAGGCAATGCGCGACGCCGGGTACCAAATCGGCGATCTGCCAGTGACTAGCGACGTACTCATTCACGAGCTGATCGATCGCTGCGCTTACGACAACACCTACCTTACCGCCGAACAACTAAACCGCGCCGCCGGCCGCGTCCCGACGGCGCAGTACAACGCCTGGTTCGCCGAGCTACCGCCGGCAGTGCGCGAGAAAATGGAAAATCAGTGGGGTACCGCGCCGGGAACGGCCTATTTCCACGACGGCCACTTGGCATTGGCCGGCCTCGAGCTCGGCAATGCGTTCGTCGCGTTGCAGCCGCCGCGCGGTTACGGCATGGATCCGGATGCGATTTACCATCAGCCCGATCTGCCGCCACCGCATCACTACTACGCGTTGTATCGCTGGCTGCGCGACGAGTGGCGCGCCGACGCGATCGTTCACGTCGGCAAGCATGGCACGCTCGAATGGTTGCCCGGCAAAGGTGTCGGCCTGTCGCAGAATTGCGCCCCCGACGGCTTGCTCGGCGACATGCCGCTGTTCTACCCGTTCATCATCAACGACCCGGGCGAAGGCTCACAAGCCAAGCGCCGCGGCCACGCCGTGGTCATCGATCACCTGACGCCACCGATGACGACCGCCGGCACCTACGGCGCGCTCGCCGAGTTGACGCAACTGGTCGATGAATACTACCAAGTCGAAGTACTCGATCCGACGAAGCTGCCATTGCTGCAGCAACGGATCTGGGAGCTGGTGAAGCAGACCAATCTCGATAGCGATCTGCAGGCACGGTTGCTGCACCATCATCATGATCATGACCACCCTCACGATCACGATCACGACGGTCATCATCATGCGCATGATCACCACCATCATCACCCACATACGCCTAATCCACTCGCAAGCTCGGCGCCGAAAGCGTTTGCCGCAGCCGGCGCGATGTTTAAACCGTTGTCGTCGCCGCCGGCCGGCGGTTTCAAATTAGCCGCACCGGCGCACGGCCATCATCACCATGATCATGAACACTCGCACGATCATGATCATCACCACGATCACGACGGCGCATTGCCGACCGTCCTGGCAAAAATGGGTGGGTCGGACGTCGCGCACCTGATCGAAGATCTCGACGGCTATTTGTGCGAGCTCGGCGCTGCGCAAATTCGCGATGGTCTGCATACGCTCGGTCAAGCACCGCAGAATGAGCAACTGGTCGACATGTTGGTGTCGCTCACGCGCTTACCGAACCAGGATGTTCCGGGCTTGCAAGCAGAAGTGGCGCGTTTGTTTGGGTTAGCGATTGAGGATTTGGTCGACAATAAAGGCCAGCGCTTTGAGACACCGCCGTTGATGCTTGCGCAACAAAGCGGCAAAAATATCGTTACTCGCGCTGATGCGCTGGAGGCGATTGACGAGCTATGTCGCCGGCTGTTTGCCGCATTACAAACGCGCGGCTATGCGGAGCCGCACATCGACGACGCACTTAACGAAGTCTTCTCCCTCCCCCTCAGGGGGAGGGTTGGGGTGGGGGTGGGTCTTGGTGACGCAACCACAAAACCCACCCCCCTCCTATCCTCCCCCCTGAAGGGGGAGGAACCCTTCGATGAGGTACGGCGCGTACTTGATTTCGCTTGCCGCCAATTGGTGCCTAACCTTAATCGTGCCAGCGATGAAATCGACAACCTGCTGCACGGACTCAACGGCGGCTACGTCCCAGCCGGCCCAAGCGGTTCGCCGACGCGTGGCATGGCGCACATTCTGCCGACCGGGCGCAATTTCTATTCGGTTGATCCGCGCAGCGTGCCGTCGCAATCCGCTTGGCATGTCGGCCAGCAACTCGCGCATGAAGTATTGACGCGCCACCTGCGCGAAACCAACGAGTACCCCGAGAGCGTCGCCATCAGCATCTGGGGTACGAGCGCCATGCGCACGCACGGCGACGATGTTGCCCAGATCTTAGCGTTGCTCGGCGTGCGACCGGTGTGGCGCCCGCAAAATCGACAACTCGCCGGCATCGAAGTAGTGCCGTTGGCCGAGCTCAAGCGCCCACGCATCGACGTCACCACTCGCATCAGCGGTTTTTTCCGCGACGCCTTTCCGCAATTGATCGAGCTGATCGACGATGCGGTCAACGCCGTGATCGCACTCGACGAGCCACCGACGCAGAACTTCGTACGCAAGCACTACCTCGCCGAACTGGGCGAATGGGTCGGCAAAGGATTGAACAACGACGATGCCGAGCGCCGTTCGCGCTTGCGCATCTTCGGCTCCAAACCCGGTAGCTACGGCGCCGGCATCCTGCCGCTGATCCAAGAAAAGAACTGGCAAACCGACGCCGACTTCGCCGAGGCGTACATCAACTGGGGCGGCTATGCCTATGCCCGCGGCGAACACGGCAGCGATGAACGCGAGGCGTTTCGCGAGCGCTTGGCCGGCGTGCAAGTTGCGTTGCACAACCAGGACAATCGCGAACACGACATCTTCGACAGCGACGACTACCTGCAATACCACGGTGGCCTGATCGGCACGATCCGCGCTATTACCGGCAAACAGCCGAAGCATTACTTCGGCGACAGCCACGATCCGGCGCGAGCACAAGTGCGCGATCTCAAAGAAGAGACGCTGCGTGTATTCCGCGCGCGCGTGGTCAATCCGAAATGGCTGGCGAGCATTCAACGCCACGGTTACAAAGGCGGCCTCGAGTTGACCGCCACGGTCGATTACCTATTCGGTTACGACGCGACCGCGCAAGTGATGGACGACTGGATGTACGAGCAAGTCGCCCAAACCTATGCGTTCGACACCGAGATGCAGCGTTTCCTACAAGAAAGCAATCCGTGGGCACTCAACGCCATCACCGAGCGTCTGCTGGAAGCGGCGCAGCGCAAGATGTGGGGCGAACCGCAGGCCGATACACTGGCGGCGCTGCAGTCGCTTTATCTGCGCAGCGAAACCTGGTTGGAGGCGCGTGGCGAAACGCCGCGCGGTGCCTAATGAATCATTTTCCGTTCAGCGCCGTCGTCGGTCAGGAGCAGCTCAAGACCGCCCTGTTGCTGTGCGCTATCGATCCCTCACTCGGCGGCGTCTTAATCCGCGGCGACAAGGGCACTGCCAAAAGCACCGCCGCGCGCGCATTGGCCGAAATTCTGCCGCCGATCGAGCGCGTTGAGGGTTGCGCGTTTAACTGCGCGCCAAACGCCGCCTGTGATCACGTTGGTGCCGACGTCCGTACGCAAACGGCGTCAGTGCCGTTTATCACGCTGCCGCTCGGTGCAACCGAAGATCGCGTGATCGGCACACTCGATCTGGAGCGTGCGCTGAAAGATATCAAGCGCGCCTTCCAACCCGGACTGCTCGCATCGGCTCATCGCGGCATTCTGTATATCGATGAAGTTAACTTACTGCCCGATCACCTGGTCGACGTCTTGCTCGACGCCGCCGCCATGGGCGTCAACTCGGTGCAGCGTGAAGGCTTGTCGATATCGCACGCCGCCCGCTTTACGCTCATCGGCACGATGAATCTGGAAGAAGGCGACTTGCGGCCGCAACTGCTCGATCGCTTCGGCCTGATGGTCGAAGTAACGACGCCGCGCGACAAGCAACTGCGCTCGGAAGTCGTACGTCGGCGTATCGCCTTCGAGGCGGACGCTTCGGCGTTTAGCCGGCAATGGGCGCAGCAACAAGAGACGCTGCAACGCCAACTCATTACAGCGCAGCAATTGCTGCCACGAGTTAGTGTCAACGACGCCATGCTCGATCTCATCAGCCATCTTTGCTGCGAGTTCGAGGTCGCCAGCTTGCGCGCCGACATCGTCATGCACAAAGCGGCACGCGCGTTGGCGGCGCTGGCCGGACGCAACGAGGCGACGCCGGAAGACGTACGTCGCGCCGCCGAGCTGGCACTACCGCATCGGCGCCGACGCAAACCGTTCGAGCAGCCGGGTTTGGATCAAGACCGACTCGACGAGTTAATGCGCGATGCCACTAACCCGCCGCCGGCAGCGGATGACACTTCTAACCCACCGTCTGACGACGACGATAACGGCGACAACGGCGGCGACAACGATCAACAAGTCTTTAGCGGCGCGCCGGCCGGCGCCGTTCGGCGGATCAGCGTCGACAACGCCCGAGGTCGCCAGTCCGGCCGCCGCAGCGACGTCACCAATGCCGCACGCGGCCGCGTCGTACGCGCCGTGCCCGATGAGAAGCCGACCAGTCTGGCCGTCGGCGCGACGCTGCGCAGTGCCGCGCTGCGCGCGTCCGATGAATTACGCGTCACCCGCGCCGATCTCCATCAACAAGTCCGTGCCGGCAAAACCGCCAACTTGATCCTGTTCGTGGTCGATGCCTCCGGTTCGATGGCAGCGCAACGGCGCATGGAGGCGGTAAAAGGCGCGGTGCTGTCGTTACTCACCGACGCCTATCAACGGCGTGATGAAGTGGCGGTGATCGCTTTCCGCGGCGACACAGCGCAACTGTTGCTCGCTCCGACCCGCAGCGTCGATTTAGCCGAACAAGGTTTACGCGAGCTGCCCACCGGCGGCCGCACGCCGCTAGCGCACGCCCTCGAACTCGCCGTCGATTGCCTGCGTAAGGCGCAATCGAATGACGTACCGCCGTTGCTCGTGCTGTTGAGCGACGGCAAGGCCAATGTGCCGATCAATGCCAGTGGCGATCCGTGGCAAGAAACGCTGGCGTATGCGGCGCTGCTAGCCGAACGCGGCGTACCGGCGTTGGTGCTCGACACCGAAACCGGCTATTTGCGCCTCGGCCGCGCCCGCCAACTAGCGCAGGCGCTCGGTGGTGAGTATCTCGCACTCGACGAGCTGTCGGCGGAGAGCCTGGCGCTCACGATCCGCCGCCGCACGACGCCGACGGCATAAGCATGACCGGCAAGGTTTATTTAATAGGCGCCGGTCCCGGCGATCCGGAACTGCTAACGCTGAAAGCCGTGAACGCGCTCGGCAAAGCCGACGTGGTTCTGATCGACGACCTTGTCAGCCGCGAAACACTGCAATACGCAAAGCCCGGCGCGCAGATCATCGATGTCGGCAAACGCGGCGGCCAACCATCAGCCCGACAAGACCACATCAACGGCTTGCTGGTGGAATACGCTCGCACCGGAAAAACCGTCGCCCGCTTGAAAGGCGGCGATCCTTTTATTTTCGGTCGCGGTGGCGAGGAGCTCTTGCAGCTACAACAAGCTGGTATCGCCGTCGACATTATTAGCGGCGTAACCGCCGGTATCGCCGCCCCCGCCGCGATCGGCATTCCATTGACCCATCGCGGGTTGTCGCAAAGCGTGACGTTCATCACCGGTCACACGCGCGACGGCTGGCCGTCGAATTGGGCCAAGCTCGCGCAGGCCGGCAGCACGTTGGTGATTTACATGGGTCTTACCCATCTGCCGCAGATCATCAGCGCGCTGTTAGACGCCGGTCTAGCGCCGACACTGCCGGTCGCGGCGATTCAACACGGCACGCTGCCGCAACAACGCAGCGTCGTCAGCACCCTGGCGAACGTAGCAGCCGCCATCGAAGCGCACGGCATCGGTAGTCCGACGATCATCGTCGTTGGCGAGGTCGTGCAGCTGGCGGAAAATTCCATGAACCATTACGACAAGCTCGAGGCACAGCAATGATTATCTGCATAGGCGCAGGCCCCGGTGACACCGGCTACTTAACGCAACGCGGCGCCGACTTGATCCGCAACGCCGACGTTGTCGCCGGCTTCGATGCCGTGGTCAACGTCGTCCGCAGCCTGATCCCGGCGACGGCGGAGATCGTCACCATGGGCTACAAAGATCAGACCGAAAAATTGGCGCAGGTCGCTGTTTCCCACCACGCCGGCAAACGTTGTGTCGTCGTCTTCATGGGTGACATTCACTTCAGCGGCTTTCAGTACCTGGAGCGTGTCGAGCGCGCCTGCGGCCATCCGGTGGAAACGCTCCCCGGCATCTCGTCGGCGCAAATCATGGCGTCGCGCGGTAAGGTCTGCTTCGATGAGACCACCTTCGTCACGTTCCACCGCCGCGGCGACCTCGAACCCTTCAAGCGTCATCTGGTACACGTGCTGCAAGACGATCGCAACGCCATCGTCATCCCCTGCCCTTGGGATTTCATGCCACGTCACATCGCGACCTATCTTGTTGAAAAAGGAATTCCGCCGGAACACCCGGTCGAGGTCTGGGAAAATCTAACGCGCGCCGATGCCGAGTGGCGCGGCACGTTGGGCGAATGCCGGTCGCGCGACTTCACCGACATGAGCATTATGCTGATCCGCACGCGCAAACCCATGGCGAGCCAGATCGAACCGGCAAATGCCTCTTAGACGCATCCGCCAGGCGTGAGCCATCAATGGCGAACACGTTGGGAAATACGGTGTCGGGAACACCCAATTCCCGCTCGAAACCCGGCGAGAGCGCCGGTTGACGATTTCTTTCCTTGACTCTACCAGCTGCACGGCTTTACTTGGGGATCACCACAGGAAGCGGCGTCGATGGCCAGGAAGGCCGATGCAGTCACAGCGCTTCTCACCGAGAATAAATATCGTCTTGGCGCACGGCATCGGCACATCGTGCTTTCGCCCGGCTGTCCGCGCCCACCTCCTACTGCATACCATCGCTGCGCTTTCCCCAACGCGCAGCGCGGTTCGCAATGCCGTGCATTATCCGATCTCCTCCCCCAACGTCCTCCAACCTAACGGTGCCTCTCATGAAACGTTTCATGTTTACCTACGTTATTACGGTGTTACTGTTTGGGAGCGGTTACCTTTCTGTTCCGCTTGCGACCGCCGCGACGACGGGACAAGTCACCATCACCGGCAACGTACCGATAGCCTGCGATCTCCTGGTACAGCAGGAAACCGGCGCCGATAACATCCCCGACATTTCCGCCGGCCATTCCAACCGGCATGTCGCCACGGTGACCGAGACCTGCAACAGCCCCGATGGCTATACCGTCACCCTGACAGCGTCCAATTCGGGCGATCACACCGGCATGTTCGTCGATGTCATCAGCACCGATTCACACCCCTTCACTATTAACTACAACGGTATTTCGGTTCCGCCGGGCGGGCTGGTCACGGACAGTACCCTGCCGGCTTTCGGCGTGCAGAAGAACGTCGCCATCACGTATCCGGCAGACGAAACGCTTACCGGCACCGTGACCAACACCTACGACGAAACGCTCATCTTCACTATCTCGGCTAAGTAGAGGCTCCCATGCGAAAACTAATGTTCGTTTTTATCTTCGTGGTTTCTGTGGTGGTCGCGCAGGAAGCCCACGCCTTCCGCTTCTCGCCGTTCCGGGCGAAGTTCGAACCCTCTGGCGCCGGCGCGAACCAACTTTTCACCGTCGAGAACAATACGAATGAACCTGCATCGGTGCAGATTCGCATCATGACGCGCGAGGTCGACGTCGACGGTGGCGAGAAAAATGTCGACGCCGAGAAGGATTTCGCGATTTACCCGGCGCAAATGGTGCTGGAACCGCACGCCAGCCGCTCCGTGCGCGTGCAGTGGACCGGCGACGCCAAGCTCAAGGAAGAAAAATCCTACCGCATCATCGCCGAACAATTGCCGGTCAATCTCAACAAGGAAAACCCGAAAAACAGCGCGGTCAAATTTCTTGTCTCCTACCGCGGCGCGTTGTTCGTCACGCCACCCGGCCTTACGCAAAATGTCACGCTCGATTTCTCCGGCACAACGCAGGACGCGGTGGGCAACAAGATGCTCGAGATCGTGCTGCACAATCGCGGTACTCAGCATGCCCTGTTGCGCAACCTGAAACTCGACCTCAAGGACGACAAGGGCAACACCATCAGCCTTACCGGCGAGAATCAGCTTAAGGGCATTACCGGCGAGAGCGTTCTGGCCAAACACCGGCGGCAATTCATGATCCCGCGGCCCAAGGAACTCACCGGGAAAGTGAAGCAGATCGATTTCACCTACGACAAGCAGGCGTTCTAGGGGAAACACGGATATTACCCCTCTCCCTCCGGGAGAGGGGTTGGGGTGAGGGAAATGCCGTGCTTTTCCAATGACAACTCCCTGGCACCATCCCGTAGGGAGAGGAAATTAAACAGCGGCCCCCAAAATGATCACGTGCCAATAATCCGAATTTTTTTAGCCTGGCTCATCCTGCCCTGTTGGATATTTCCGTGCGCCGTTAGTTTGGCGGCTGACTTTCCGCCGGAGGCGGTTCCGATTTCCGTGCCGCTTTATCTGGACCAGCGTCAACTCGGCATGGTGCAGATGCTTGTCATGCCGAACGCGGCGCAAAGCTACGTGCAGGCCGCACCAGTGCTGGCGATGCTGAAAGACCGAGTGCCGGAAGAAAAGTGGCGGGCCATCGCCACCGCCACCGTGCAAGGGTTTATCCGCTTGAAAGACGGAGCGCGGAGCGGCATCGATTGGCGCTTCGACGAAGAATTGATCGCTCTTGTCGTTACCATTCCCTCGGAAAATAAAATACAGCGATCGTTGCGGGCGCGCCGTGATTTTGACATCTCCAACAAACCCATCACGCCGCCCAGTGTAGTCTCGGCTTATCTCAACATCTTCGGCGCGCAGGATTACGTCGACAGCGGCCAGCCGTCGCAGAACGACGGGCGGCAACCTTTGCGCCTGAGTGCGGACGGCGCGCTGAACATGAACGGGTGGGTACTGGAAGCGAGCGGCGATTACATCGAGAACGATGCGCGCCCGTGGCAGCGCGGCGACACGAGACTAGTGCATGACGTCCCGGACGACATGATCCGAACCGCGCTCGGCGATCTTTCCTACCCGGTCGAGGGTTTCCAAAGTTTCCAGCCGATACTCGGCCTGACGGTGGCGCGCAATTTCGATTTGCAGCCCTATCGCGTTTCGGAGCCGACCGGCCGGACCTCCTTCTTTTTGAATACACCTTCGCGCGTGGATATTTACGTCAATGACCGCAAGGTGCAAACCCTGCAGCTCAACTCCGGTCCCTTCGACATCACCGACTTTCCGGTGGTCAACGGCAGCAACAACGTCAAATTGATCATCACCGATGCCAGCGGGCGCGTGGAAGTAAAAACGTTTGATATCGTCAGCGACGCCAATCTCCTCGCGGCCGGGCTACACAAGTTTGCCTACAACGTCGGCATCATCTCCACGACCATGAACCGTGAACGAGAATATGATTCCGACCAACCGGTGTTGTCGGCCTTTCATCGTTATAGTGTGAGCGATCATTTCACGCTCGGCGGCAATCTGCAGGTCGATCGGAGGCAGCGCATGGCCGGCGTCGATGCGACCATGGGTACCCCGTGGGGAGTTTTTCGCGCGGATGCCGCGGGCAGCCATCTTGAAAACGGCGACAACGGCTCCGCCTGGCAAATCCAATACCAAATTGTCGATCGAGGGAAAACCGAGGATGACGGCAAATTCAGGGGCACCCAGAATTTCACGCTACTAGCGAACTCTCGCAGCGAGCACTTCGCGCCGCTCGGCCTGTTGCAGCCGGATAATGTTTGGTCGCATCAAGTCATTGCGCGTTACAGCCAGCAATGGTCGTCGACCGTCAGTCTCGGCGTCGGCGGCGGCTACCAAACCAGCCGCGGGAACGCGCGTGACGACTGGAATTATGCCTTGTCGCTCGACAAGCAACTGCCGGACGGCATCCATATCAATGTCAATTTCCAACAACGCGCAATTGAGGACTACGGCATGTTCGTGAGTCTCAGCTGGACACCACGGGATTCACGCCAGTCGATCCACAGCAGCTACGACAGTTTCAGCAAGACGACACGCGCCGAGTGGAACTACGCGCAGGAAAGCCGCGCGCAGAGCGTGAGCGCCTCGGCCGGCGTTGTGCGTACGCAAGACCGCTATGACGGCAGCGGCAGCATCACCTACTACGGCGGACGCGGCGAAGTGACAGCGAGCCACGATATCGTCACGCCGTTCGACAATGCCGACGGCTCGTCGAATACCACCGAATCGCGCAGTGAGCTGCGCTTTGCCTCGGCGATGGTTTATGCCGGCGGTCACGTGGCGTCGTCGCGGCCGGTCAGTAACAGCTTTGCGATGTTCGCGCCCGATCCGTCGATTCAAGAATATCCCATCGGCATCAATCCGCAGGGCCGCCGTGATAATGAAGAACGTATTTACGAAACCACCACCGACGGCTGGGGCCCGGCAGTGCTGCCGGATTTGACGCCTTATCTCTACCGCACGGTACGCGTGGACGCCGCCAGCTTGCCACCCGGCTTCGACGCCGGCGACGGCATCTACACGTTCTATCCCAGCTACCGCAGCGGCACGCTCGTGCGCCTCGGCAGTGACGCCAACGTGTTGCTCGACGGCACGCTGCAATATCAAGACAACACGCCGGTGGCGCTGCAAGCGGGAAGCATACGGCTGGCCGATCAACCCGGCGCCACGCCGGAAACTTTCTTCACCAACCGTGCCGGCCGCTTCCGCATCGAAAAATTGAAGCCGGGTCAGTACCTCATGCAATTTTTCAGTTTCCCCGGTGTGACGCTTTCTCTCACTATCCCTGAAAACACCGCCGGGCCGATGCGAGCCGGAATATTAACGCTTCCCGTTACGGCGGATCAGGAGAACAACCCATGAACCTAAAGATGGCGATTGGCATAAACGGAAACGCCGCGCTCCCTCATCCCCGACCCTTCTCCCGGTGGGAGAAGGGAGTAAAGCCCCTCTCCCTCCGAGAGAGGGGATGGGGTGAGGGAAAGACGTTTGACATCGGTACATTGCACAGATGTTGTACTTCAACTGTCGTTTCTAGGATTAAACGACTGACTATATTCTTCTGCCCGTTCCTACTGTTCGCACATGAGGCCCATGCGCTGTGCATCAATCTGACTTTCGGTAATGTGCCGTCGCTCGCGACGTTCGAAGGCGGCAGTGGCGGCTACGCCGTCTACGATCCGCAGGAATATCTGCAAACCGTGAGCATAGAAGTGCGCGGAGAAGCGACCGGCGCGACCTGCGAGTACTTCCTGACGTTAAGTGCGGGGCAATCGGGCGACTTTAATCAGCGCAAATTATCCGAGATGGTGAACAAGCTGAATTACAACGCTTATACGGACGGCGGCAAGAGCGGTGTTTTCAAGGCACTGCCGACCGCGACGCAAAGCGAAATCATCAGCGGCAGTTTTCCCGTGGCCGTGGCACTGACCCAAACCAACACGCATAAATTTTTCTGGGTTATCCATCCGCAGCAGGTGGTTCCGGCCTCGGGCACGCCCTACACCGACGGTAATTTGACGTTGAGTCTCTACAGCGGCTTGCTGTTGCTCAATCCCACGCTGGAGGCCACCAAAACCATCACATTCCGGGCGCACGTGGACAGCAGCGTCGATGTCTCGCTGGTCGAATCCGGCAAGCGCTTCGATATCAGCGAAACGACGCAACGGGTCGATTTCGGTACGCTCGAAAGCGGCGCACAGCGCGGCTTCGACGTCGTGGTGCGCAGCAACAACGGCTACGTCGTAACCCTGCAATCGCAGAATCGCCAACTGCTGACACACACGCGCGCACCCACGATTGCAGACGTCGTCCCCTATAGCGTCATCTTTAACGGCGGCGGCGTCGATCTTTCCACCGGCGCACCGGTGCAGGTCATCGCCAACACCGGCACCACGCCCGCAACCGGTATCGCGTTTCCCATCGAATTCACGGTCGGTACGCTCTCTGGCGACGAAACCGCCGGCACCTATTCCGACGTCATCAATGTTGAAGTCAGCGCCAATTGACGAATGACCTTCTGCCCTATTCGACAAATTCAGGAGACTCGCGATGTATAAGCGCTTGGTACTTTTTATAACACTGCTGGCGACGCTGCCGTCGGCGACAGCTGCCGAATCCGACGCGGTGATTCACGGCAGCCTGGCACAAGCCACGACCTATACGGCATTCGCCACTATCGGCTTCATCACGTTCTTCCTACTACTGCTCGCCGCCAGTGCTGCGCTGCGCCGCGGCATCGACGCACGGCATGCCAGCGGGCGGCTCGTCGTGCGTTGGCAGAAGGCCGAATTGGTCTCGGGCGCACGCATGGCGCGGACATTGCGACGCGGCGTTCAGATCTTGGCATTGATATTCTTGGCGCTCGCGCTTTATTTCTATATCTCGCTGGTCTTCAGCTTCTTCCCCGCGACGCGGGGCTACGCGACCGTGCTGCTCGCGGCACTGACCACACCGCTGTGGATGGTCTGGCGCGCTTTCGTGGATTACCTGCCTAATATCGGCGTGCTTGCCGTCGTGATCGCGCTGACCACACTGCTTACGAAATTCGTCCACGTAATCTTCAACGAATTGGGCAAGGGCACGCTGCACTTCAAGGGTTTTCATCCCGACTGGTCGGATACCACGTACAAGATCGCGCGCTTCACGATTATCACGTTCGCCGCGGTCGTGGCCTTTCCTTACCTACCGGGCGCGAACTCACCGGCGTTTCAGGGCGTGTCGATCTTCGTCGGTGTACTACTTTCGTTCGGTTCGGGTCCGGCGATCTCGAATCTCATTGCCGGCGTGGTGTTGACGTATACGCGCGCGTTTCAAATCGGCGACCGCGTCAAAGTCAACGAAACCGAAGGCGACATCGTCGGCAAAACGCTGATCGCCACGCACCTGCGCACGATCAAAAACGTCGTCGTCACCGTGCCGAACTCGATCATGCTCGCGAACCACATCATCAACTACAGCTCGGAGGCGCACGGGCGCGGGCTGATCCTGCCGACCACCGTTACCATCGGCTACGACGTGCCGTGGCGCAAAGTACACGACCTGCTCCTCGACGCCGCTCGCGATACCGAACATGTCCTGCAGGACCCGACGCCGTTCGTTCTGCAGACCAGCCTGGACGACTTCTACGTCTCCTACCAGTTGAACGCCTACACCCGCGAGGCGCAAAAGAAATCGACGATCTATTCGGCGTTACATCAACATATCCAGGATCGTTTCCACCACGCCGGCGTGGAGATTCTCTCGCCACATTACACCGCGCTGCGCAGCGGCAACGCCGTTGCCATGCCACCCGAACATCTGCCGGCGGATTATGTTGCACCGCCGTTCATTATTCGCGGAGACGACTAGGCATACATCAGCGCCGCTCCCGCAGCATCACACTGGATATGCGGCAACATAAATAGGATGGGCGCAGCCCCAAAATACGCGCTACGACCTTTACTCGTATTCGATTAAACACAAGGAGGTGTAAGCGATGGCGTCTACCCAACCTGTCATTCCCGCGAACGAATTGGAGCGGCTTGCCGAACTCGTTGATCTGGATATTCTCGACACGGAGTCCGAAGAAGTCTTTGACGGACTTACCAAACTGGCCGCCTTTATCTGCGGTACACCAATTTCGCTCGTTTCCTTGGTGGACGCCGAGCGCCAGTGGTTTAAATCCCGGCACGGCCTGGCGGCAACCGAGACCCCGCGCGACATCGCCTTCTGCGCGCACGCCATCAACGAACCTGAACAACTGTTCGTCGTACCCGATGCGTTAGCAGATAGGCGCTTCAGAAATAATCCTCTTGTCACGAGCGACCCGAGCATCCGCTTTTACGCGGGGATGCCGATCACGACAAAACCCGGCAGCGCCATCGGCACTCTGTGCGTGCTGGACCGGGTACCACGCGAACTATCTGATGCACAGCGACAATCGCTGACGACCATCGCCGGCGCCGTCGGCGCCCAGCTCAACTTGCGCCGGGAAATATCGATCGCAAAAACGCTCGACGCGGTGACCGGACTGCCCAACAGTTTTGCCTTTGAGAGAAAGTTCATCGCCGCCGCGCCGCGTCTCCGCCAAGGCGGCTTGCTGCTGATCGGGATGGAACGTCTGAATAAGATCGTCGCTGCACTCGGCTCCCGTACGACAGATATGATCCTCGTGCAATCGACACAGCGGTTGAAGACGATCGTCCCTGATGGAACGATCCTGGCTTTTTTCAGGAGAGGACTCTTTGTTCTGTTCGTCCCCGATGCCGGTCCGGCAGAGGTGTCCGATTTTGTTGTTCAAAAACTTGCGCCGGCACTGGCGGCGCCGTACACGATATTGATCGGGACCGAGGAGCAGCAAATCCATTGCCCGCCGCATATCGGCGCATCCTATTTTCCAGGCGACGGGATGACCATGGACGCCCTGCTGATATCCGCCGAACAGGCGCTGCAAAGCGCCCGCACCGTGGATGAGCCGTTCCGCGCCTACGACAAGTCTACGGATGAAATAGCCGGGCAACATTTTCGGCTTGAAGCCGAACTGTACAAGGCGCTCGATCGGGAAGAGTTCGTCAACTACTACCAACCCAAGATCGACCTCGCCACGGGCAAAATCTGCGGAGCGGAGGCGCTCCTACGCTGGGTCAGCCCGACGCGCGGGTTGGTCATGCCGATGCAATTTATCCCAGCGCTCGAATCGTCGGGTTTGATCGTCGCCGCCGACCGGCAGGTGCTGTGTCGAGCCGTTACCGATTGGTACACGTGGCGCAAGGCGGGGCTCGGCGCGCCGAGAATCGCGGTGAACGTTACGGCCGCACATCTAAAAACCGGTGGCTTCGTCCATGACATCGACGCCCTGCTCAAGTCGGCGGGCAGTGAATCAGCGGTGGTGTCGATGGAAGTCACGGAAGGGACGTTGATGACCGACCGACAACGGGCATTCGAGATTCTAAGCGCACTGCGAAACATCGGCATACCGATCGCCATCGACGACTTCGGCACCGGTTACTCCTCGCTCGCCTATCTCGTCACGCTGCCGATCGATGAGCTCAAGATCGATCGCGCCTTCGTCATTAAAATGACCACCGATTCTGCTTATCTCGGGATCGTCAGCACGATCATCACGCTTGCTCATAACCTTAACTTCAAGGTCGTCGCCGAGGGTGTCGAAACCGAGGAGCAGGCCAATTTGCTGCGGCTGCTGAAGTGCGATCAGGCGCAGGGCTACCTTTATAACCGACCTGTTTCCGCCGAGAATTTCGCCGCGCTTCTGACGTCGAGTTGATTCGGAGCGCTAGAAGTTGATGAGCGTGAACGTAGTTCGATGAGTTTAAGTGCTCGACAACGGTTCAAACCCGTACTTGGATGCATACAACATCGCTAGTGCGATCGCCTGAGGACCCGGACCAAAAAAGATGGTCGGGGGCTAACGCCCCCAACTACTTGTGTGAACTGCGAAATGATTGGTGCGCCCGGAGAGATTCGAACTCCCGACCCCCTGGTTCGTAGCCAGGTACTCTATCCAACTGAGCTACGGGCGCGAAGGTGCGAAATTATAATGATGATGACCACATTTGTCGTGGTCATCAAAAAAATAATTGCCCGCGATTTATCGTAAAGATGGCGGAGAGAGAGGGATTCGAACCCTCGATAGAGCTTTTGACCCTATACTCCCTTAGCAGGGGAGCGCCTTCGACCAACTCGGCCATCTCTCCTTTACGACGGGCGGCAAGGATACCTGCTGCTGCCCGACACGTAAAGAAAGGCGCTCCCTTGAATTTCTATCCTTTGTTGTTTCCGCTAGCCTCGCGCGGCTCACGCACGATGCCAGCTTCTTTCTCCTTCTTGATGCGCTCATAGATCTCTTCCCGGTGAACCGGGACTTCTTTAGGCGCATTCACACCAATTCGCACTTGGTTGCCCTTGATACCAAGGACCGTCACTTGAACGTCGTCGCCAATGTTCAAGGTCTCACCGATACGTCGAGTTAAAATCAGCATCCGCTGTACCCTCAAGTCTCTCCGTTATCACCGTGTCATCCATTTTCCCATGCAGCAACCCTGCTGAAGTTCACACCCCGTTACTTGAATTTATCGTTTTTTGTTATTTTGTTGTAATCGCCACTCTTCCCTGGCTAGTGAGCCACACCGATACGCTGCAAGCATCAGTTTTAAACCGATAAGCAGTGTAGCTAGCGCTGCTTGCACACCCCGAGCTTAAATATGCAGCTTCCGTGCCATTAGCCGCTTTTCTGCGAAAAAGCCGCCTGACATCATTCTAGTACGCGCTGGCTATCGTGCATTCTTGGCCTTGGAAGGTTCCGCCTGTTCCGGCGGTTGATCGAGCTTGAACGCCTGATGCAGGGCACGAACGCCCAGTTCTAGGTATTTTTCGTCTACCACCACGGAGACTTTAATCTCCGAGGTCGAAATCATTTGGATATTGATCTGCTCATCGGCCAGCGCCCGGAACATAGTGCTAGCGATACCGGCATGCGAGCGCATACCAACACCGACGACGGAGATCTTGGCGATCTTGTCGTCGCCGTTAACCTCGGTCGCCTTCAGCATTTGTGCCACCTGCTTCAGAATCTCGGTCGCTTTCTTATAGTCGGCCCGGTGCATAGTGAAGGTGAAATCGGTGCTGCCGTCAGCGCCGACGTTCTGCACGATCATGTCGACGTTGATGTTGGCCTTGCCGATGTCACCGAGTATGTGAGCAGCGATGCCCGGACGATCCGGCACACCGCGAATCGTCAGCTTCGCCTCGTCGCGGTTGAAGGCAATACCTGAAATTAGCGGCGCTTCCATATCATTTTCCTCATACGTAATCAGCGTGCCCGGGCCTTCTTCGAAAGAGGACAGCACACGCAACGGTACTTTGTACTTACCAGCGAATTCGACCGAACGGATTTGCAGCACCTTGGCACCGAGACTTGCCATCTCGAGCATTTCTTCAGCGGTGATGCGATCTAAGCGACGCGCTTGCGGGACGATGCGCGGATCGGTGGTGTAGACGCCGTCGACATCGGTGTAAATCTGGCACTCATCCGCCCGTAATGCCGCCGCCATCGCCACCGCCGTGGTATCGGAACCGCCGCGACCGAGAGTGGTGATGTTGCCGTCTTCGTCTACGCCTTGGAAACCGGCGATAACGACGACCCGCCCCTTGTCCAAATCGTCACGTACGCGCTTGTCGTCGATGTCGAGAATACGCGCCTTGCCGTGGACGTTGTCGGTACGGATGTGAACCTGGTGACCGGTATAGGAACGGGCCTGCACGCCATGGCGGTCGAGCGCCATGCTGAGCAACGCAATCGTCGTTTGCTCGCCGGTCGCCAGCAGTACGTCGAGCTCACGCGCGGGCGGCTCGGGATGCACCGACTTTGCCAACTTAATGAGGCGATCGGTCTCGCCCGTCATGGCCGACACAACGATCACCATCTCATGCCCGGACGCCTGGGCACGAGCGACCTTTTCGGCGACGGCATCGATACGTTCGGGGCTGCCGACGGAGGTTCCGCCGTATTTCTGGACAATTAGGGCCATAAATTTATGAAAGTATTATTTCAGACCGCTAAAAAGCGCGAATTAAACCGGCTTTTCTCGCGTTAGTAAACAGGGAAATCGGGAAACACCGTCCCAATTGCGCATTGATTCGTTCTTTTATAGACGTTCGCTAACCCAATCGGTAACCGCTTGGAGCGCTCCCGGCAGCGCCGTCGGGTCGTTTCCGCCCGCCTGCGCCATATCCGCCCGTCCCCCCCCCTTACCGCCGACTTGCGCCGCCACTTGGTTGACCAACTGACCGGCATTTACCCGATCGGTCAGCTCCTGGGTGACACCGGCAATTAGCGTGACTTTGCCGTCCTGGACCGACGCCAGCACGATCGCCGCCGGCGCGAGTTTGTCTTTAAAGTGGTCGACCGCCTCGCGCAGCGCCTTTACGTCGGCACCGTCCATTTGCGCTGCCAGCACGCGCACGCCCTTCACCTCTTTGACTTGATCGAGCAACGAGGTTCCGCTGCCTTTCGCCAGCTGACCGCGTAGCTGTTCCAGCTCTTTTTCGAGAGTCCGCACCCGGCCCTGCAGCTGCTCGACCTTCGTGACGACCTCATCGCGATTGCCGCGGACCAGCTCGGCAATACGACTAACCCGCGTTTCGTTGGTCCGAAGGTATTCGATGACGCCTTCGCCGGTGGTCGCCTCGATACGACGCACGCCGGCCGCCACACCGCCTTCGGATAGGATCTTGAAGATGCCGATATCGCCGGTCCGACGAACATGCGTACCGCCGCAAAGCTCGGTCGAATCGCCGATATTGAGCACGCGCACTTCGGCACCGTATTTCTCGCCGAACAATGCCATCGCTCCCTCCGCTTGCGCCGATTCCATACCCATGACGCGGGCGCGGGTGTCTTCGTTGCGCAAAATTTGATCATTTACCCGCCGTTCGACCTCGACGATTTGCGTCAGCGTCAGCGGCTCGAAATGCGAAAAATCGAAACGCGTGCGGTTCTGGTCGACCAGCGATCCTTTTTGTTGCACATGCGTGCCCAATACATCGCGCAGCGCCTTGTGCATCAAGTGCGTGGCCGAATGGTTGCGCATCGTCGCCCGCCGCAGCGCCATGTCGACTTCCGCCTGCACGCTGTCGCCGACGCGTAGCTCACCGGCTTCAACCCGGCCTTTATGCACGAAAATCTGTCCGACCTTCTGCGTATCTTCGACCCGGAACACCGTCTTACCGGCCCGCAGAACGCCACGGTCGCCAACCTGGCCGCCGGACTCGGCATAAAACGGCGTGCGGTCGAGTACGACACTGCCCACCTCGCCCGGCCGTAAACAAACCGCGCTTGCCTGATCGCCGCTGCGCGTAATCTCCAGCACCTTGCCGTCATCGGCCAAGCGTTCGTAACCGGTAAATTCGCTCGGCCGATCGACCGTTACCGTGCCGATATCCGCTGCTTTAAAAGCGCTGGCGGCGCGGGCGCGTTCGCGCTGTGCTTCCATCTCGCGCTCGAAACCGGCGCTATCGAGCTTCAGATTGCGCTCCAACGCGACATCACGTGTGAGATCGAACGGAAAACCAAAGGTATCGTACAGCTTGAAGATCAACTCGCCCGGAATCGTGTCGCCACTAATGGTGGCAATACCGTCTTCGAGTATTTTAAGGCCCTGATCGAGCGTTTCGTTGAAACGCTCTTCTTCTTGGGTGAGCGCACGTTCGACGGTCGCTTGCGCTGCCGCCAGCTCCGGATAGGCCGCGCCCATTTCGGCAATCAGCGGTGCGACTAGCTTATAGAAGAACGTCTCGTTGGCCCCGAGCTTGTGTCCATGACGGATTGCGCGACGAATAATACGGCGCAACACGTAGCCGCGACCTTCGTTCGCGGGCAATACGCCATCGGTGATTAGAAACGAGGCGGCGCGAATGTGGTCGGCAACCACGTTGAGCGAGGCGCTCTTAGTCTCTTTGGTGCCGATAACCGCACGGACAGCGCCGATCAAGTTACGAAATAGATCGATATCGTAATTCGAATGCACGCCCTGCTTCACGGCGGCGATGCGTTCCAGACCCATGCCGGTGTCGACCGACGGCTTCGGCAACGGCGTCAGCTTGCCGCTGGCGTCGCGGTTGTACTGCATGAACACGAGATTCCAGATCTCGACGTAACGGTCGCCGTCTTCATCGGGACTGCCGGGCGGGCCGCCGGCGATGGCGGCGCCGTGATCGTAAAAAATTTCGGTACACGGACCGCACGGACCGGTGTCGCCCATCTGCCAGAAATTCGATGTCTCGCCGAGCCGGGTGAAGCGCTTCGGATCGACCTTAATGTCGTTCAGCCAGATATCGGCGGCTTCGTTATCGTCGCTATAGACCGTCACCCACAGTTTCTCGCGCGGCAACTGCATGTCCTTGGTCAAGAACTCCCAGGCGAAACGGATCGCGTCGCGCTTAAAGTAATCGCCGAAGCTGAAGTTGCCGAGCATTTCGAAAAACGTGTGATGACGCGAGGTATAGCCGACGTTTTCCAAGTCGTTGTGCTTGCCACCGGCGCGCACGCAACGCTGGCTGCTGACGGCACGCGAATACGGGCGCTTATCGCTACCGAGGAACACGTCCTTGAATTGGACCATGCCGGCATTGGTGAAGAGCAGCGTCGGATCGTTACCGGGCACGAGCGGACTGCTCGGCACGATGGCGTGACCGTTTCGCTTAAAGTAATCGAGAAATAAACTGCGGATCTCTGTGCTCTTCATAGTTTCATGCCGAATCGGTTGGATCGTTCCACCTACGTGTCTAAGTCGCCCAGCACACGCTGGATCTGATCAAAAGTGAAACCGCGGTATTGCAGAAATCGCGCCTGCTTGGCCCGTTCGGCGTAGTCGCGTGGTACGCGGCCGCCGAATTTCTTGCGCCAAAGCTGTTTCAGCTCGGCGAGCCATTCGTCGTTATGGATGTCGAGCCACTGCTCGATCGCTTCCACTGCCAGACCGCGTTGCTCGAGCTCTTTGCGGATCCGCACCGGTCCATAACCACGGTTTCGGCGGCTGCGAACCAGCACTTCGGCGAAACGCTCGTCTGACAACAAATGCTGCGCCGCCAATACCGCCGCTACTTCTTCGGCAAGCTTGGCGTCACAACCTTTGCGCTTGAGCTTCGTCTCGACTTCTTTACGACTGTGCTCGCGCCGGGCAAGCCACCCGAGCACGAGCTGCCGCGCTTTGGCGGCGTCGAGCGCGGGTGGCGTGCGATTCAGGCGTCGGCCTCTTCGGGCATGGCCTCGGCCGCTTCGGTATTCGCGCCGGCACGTGCAATCACGGTCTTTTCGCGTACGCGTTGCTCGATCTCGGCAGCGACATCGGTATGTTCCCGCAGATAGTCGCGCGCATTTTCCTTACCCTGACCGATACGGTCCTTCTTATAGGTATACCAGGCGCCCGATTTCTCGATGATGCCCTGCTCAACGCCGATGTCGATAATCTCGCCGAGTTTGGAAACGCCTTCGTTATAAAGGATGTCGAATTCGCACTGCCGGAACGGCGGCGCTAGTTTGTTTTTGACGACCTTGACGCGGGTCTGGTTGCCGATGATCTCTTCGCCCTTCTTGATCGCGCCGATGCGGCGGATGTCGATGCGCAGCGACGCGTAGAACTTGAGCGCGTTGCCGCCGGTCGTGGTCTCGGGATTACCGAACATGACGCCGATCTTCATGCGCAGCTGATTAATAAAGATAACGAGCGTGTTCGAACGCTTAATGTTAGCGGTGAGCTTACGCAACGCCTGCGACATGAGTCGCGCCTGCAGGCCCATTTGCGGCTCGCCCATCTCGCCTTCGATTTCGGCCTTCGGTACCAGCGCCGCCACCGAGTCGATGACAACGACGTCGACCGCACCGGAGCGCACCAGCATGTCGGTTATTTCCAGCGCCTGCTCGCCCGAATCGGGCTGGGACACCAGCAAATCGTCGATGTTTACACCAAGCTTTTTGGCGTACTGCGGATCGAGCGCATGTTCGGCGTCGATAAACGCGGCGGCGCCGCCCAATTTCTGTGCCTCGGCGACAACCTGAAGCGCTAGTGTGGTTTTACCGGAGGACTCCGGTCCGTAGATTTCGACGACACGACCGCGTGGGAAACCGCCGATGCCAAGCGCGATATCAAGGCCCAACGACCCGGTCGAGACCACGTCCGTCACTTGCGCGGTCGAGTCGCCTAAACGCATCAACGAACCCTTGCCGAACTGTTTTTCGATCTGCCCCAGGGCAGCGCTGAGGGCCTTGGCCTTGTTGCTTTCCATAACCGGTACTCCCGCGGTTGGATTCCGCTCTAAACGTTGAAACACAGGAAAAATCAGCGGCAGATTATTTCATAATTCTCCTTCCTTAAGGAGTGGCGTGGCGGCGATTTGCCTTTCTTAAGCACACCCGGTAGCGTTAGCGCCCGCTCAAGGCCCTATTCGAACCGTATCCGCTTCATCCCGTGAATCTGCCGCGCAACCCGACTCGTCTTGTCCGCATTGGCTCCGTCACTATCGGCGCCGGCCAGCCAATCGCCGTCCAAAGTATGTGCGCTACGCACACACAAGATATCGACGCGACGGTCGCCCAAGTGAATGACCTGGCCGCTGCCGGCGCCGCTGTGGTCCGTATCGCCATCGACAACCCGAAGGACGCGATTGCCTTGGCATCGATCCGGTCACAGACCGCTGCCAATTTGTCGGCCGACCTGCAAGAAAGCTACCGCATGGCCGAGCGCGTCGCGCCGCACGTCAACAAGCTACGCTACAACCCCGGCCACCTCTACCATCACGAGCGTCGCAAACCGTGGCAAGACAAAGTCCGCTACCTGGTCGATGTCGCCGGCGAGCATGACTGCGCACTGCGCGTGGGCGTGAACTGCGGCTCGGTCGATCCGGCCAAGGCGGAGAAATACGACGCTAACGATCGGCTATCGCCGATGCTCGAAAGCGCGCTCGATCATTGTGAATTCCTCGATAAGATCGGATTCACGCGTTACTGCGTGTCGCTCAAAGATTCCGACCCGAATGAAGTCATCGAGGTTAATCGCCGTTTCGCCGCCGAACGACCGGATGTGCCACTGCATCTCGGTGTGACCGAAGCCGGCTTGCCGCCGGAAGGCATCATCAAAACCCGTATCGCCTTCGAGCAGCTTATCAGCCGTGGCATCGGCGACACGCTGCGGGTTTCGCTGACAGTACCGAACCCGCGCAAGTCGGAAGAGATCATCGTCGGCCAACAGATCATCGACGATATTGCCGCCGGTCGCGTGCGCAGCGTGGTTCGGTTCGAGCGGACCGGCATCAACATCATTAGCTGCCCGAGCTGCTCCCGCGTCGAGAACGAGGCGTTCATCGAGCTCGCGCAACAAGTGAAAGAAGTTACGCAGTATGCGGCGCAACATGCCATCACCATCGCCGTAATGGGTTGCCGCGTGAACGGTCCGGGCGAAACCGACGACGCCGATCTCGGTTTGTGGTGCGGTCCAAAGCTGGTAAACCTGAAGCGTAAGTCGGTAGAAGTCGGCAGCTTCCCGTACGATCAGATTTTGGCGCGACTGCGGCAAGAGTTGGATGCGATCATCGCCACCCGCGGCAACAACAACAGCAACGTTTAATCCCCCTATTTCCTTTTCTCTGGTTCATCGGCCAATAATTGCACGCGCCCAACTCGCGTATCATCCAACGCGAACCGAATAATTAGGATTCGGTAACAATCCATTTATTCATCGATCGCGCGGCGGATTGCGGGGCGCGCTGTTCACAACCGAGCTAAACGACAACATCACCGAGTTGGCACTAGCGGGTCTTACGGCAATGGAGGTTTACCGACCGGAGACGAGCGACATCGAGCTCACGGCAACACACTCAGTAATCCACTGAGAGCAATCACGACCGATTGTCGCCGGATAGACCCGCGATCACCCATTAGCAAATGCTGTCGGCTTTTCGTCGCCTGCCCCGGTACGGCCCAGGCGAACCACACCGTGCCGACCGGCTTCGTCGGCGAACCGCCGCTCGGCCCGGCGACACCGGTAACAGCGAGCGCCACCTGCGCCTGACTATGGACCCGTGCACCTTCTGCCATCGCCCGCGCCGTGGGTTCACTGACAGCACCGTGATTCGTTAAAACCGCCGCTGGTACCCCTAATAGCTCGCGTTTAGCGGCATCGCTGTAGGTGACGAAGCCGCGCTCAAACCAGGCGGAGCTGCCCGAAATAGCGGTTATCACCTGCGCGACCCAACCACCGGTGCATGACTCCGCGGTCGCCAACATCCAACCGGCGCGGTCCAGTGCGCGGCCCACATTTACCGCTAGTTCGTTCAGTTCGAGGTCGGCATGGTCCATGCATCATTTTACGCACGGACTCAATACCTGCGAAATCAGGTTAGGAGACAACATGAATCGCCTCATCCCGGTGCGAGTCAGCACTGAACCGACAGCGCGCGTACGGCAACTATACTCAAGAGACATCACGAACTACGAGATCCGTATGCAGGGATACGTAAGCAAGGACTGGCAACTCCATTGGTTGCTGGCCCTACTTTTCGCCGCACTCCTCGTACTCACTCCTAACTTGAAAGCACACGCCGCCATCGGCCACGCCACTTCCGCGAGCCTGTCGCCGGCAATGTCTCTCGATGCGCTCGGCGATGTCGATTTGCTAGAAGCGGCGTTTCGCGAAGGCGTCAGCTACTACGAAGACGGCGACTATGCGGCGGCGATGAACGCCTGGAGTGGGCCGGCCAGCAACGGCCACGCCCGCGCACAATTCAATCTCGGCGTTATCTATGCGGTCGGCCAAGGCACCCCGGTCAATCTCGCGCGCGCCATTTATTGGTGGGAAGAAGCCGCGGAACACGGCCATGTCGGTGCACAATTCAATCTCGGCCTGCTCTACGCCCACGGTCAGGGCGTCGACAAGGACATTAGCAAGGCGCGCGATTGGTGGCAGCGCGCCGCCGACGGCGGCGACGCCGCGGCTCAGTTTCAGCTCGGTGTACTCGCCGCCACCGGCGAAGGCGAACCGCAAAATCTGTTAGAGGCGGCACACTGGTGGCAGATGTCGGCCGCGCAAGGACATGAGCAGGCGGTCAAAGGGCTCGAGATTTTGCGAAGCTACGGCGTCCTCTCCGACGAAGCGTCGAACTAGCTCAGCTCAACAGCAGCCGCAAGCCGACGGCCGTCAAGAATAACGCGAAGATTCGCCGCAAGGTCAGCTGCTGCAGTCGATGCGCCAGCCGCGCGCCGAGCGGCGCAAACAAAACACTCGCCGCCGCTAGCGCCAACATCGGCATCAGCGCCACGTAACCCAAACTTCCCGGCGGCAGCTCGGCAACGTTCCATCCGGTCAACACATAACCGGCAGTTCCAGCGAGCGCGATCGGCAACCCGATAGCGGCGGCGGTCGCAATCGCTTGCACCGTCGGCACGCTGCACCACATCAGAAACGGCACCGAAATCGTTCCGCCGCCGATACCGAACAACGACGACAACGCACCGATCAACCCGCCCCAACCCAACATCAGCGGCCGCCCCGGCAGCGGCCGATGCGGCACCGGCGCCAGTTTCCACGCCAGCTGCAACGCCACCAATAGAATGAACCCACCGAACAGCACCTTGAGCATCTTGCCCGACAATCCATGGGCGATGGCGGCACCGACTAAACCGCCGATCAGTATTCCCGGCAGCAGCTGCCAGAACGCCGGCCACCGAACCGCGCCGCGCGCGTGATGTGCGCGAATCGACGACAACGATGTAAAGACGATTGCCGCCAACGACGTGCCGATCGCCATCTGCATTACCACGGCCGGGCTCACGCCCTGGCGCTCGAACAAGAACGCCAGGGCCGGCACAACGATCACACCACCGCCGATACCGAGTAATCCGGCCATAACGCCGGCGACGGCGCCGATCAGCAGCAACACGACGATATCCATCAGCGGTTGATCTGTTCCTTCGGGTTTGGGGTTAGCGCCGCTAGGAAAGTTGCCGCGTCGCCAGCAACATCGCTAAAACCCGCAGCATCACAGCGGCATAAATGCCGGCGAGCACGTCGTCTGCCATTACGCCCCAGCCGCCGGGCACAACATGCTCGAGGCGACGGATCGGAAACGGTTTCCAGATGTCGAACAAGCGGAATAATACAAAACCAGCGACGATCCATAACATGCCCGACGGCGCGAGAAACATCGTGACCAAATAACCGACGATCTCGTCCCAAACGATTGCCGAATGGTCGGGTCGGCCGAACTGTCGTTCGGCGATCTGACAAATCCAAACACCCAACGCGAAGAGTGCCGCGACCACGGCGACGTACGCCGGTGGCGGCAACTCGCGCACGAGTAGATAGAGCGGGAGAGCGACCAATGTGCCGAACGTGCCCGGCGCGAAACCGATGTAGCCGACACCGAAACCGGTCGCCAGCCACTGCGCCAGGCGATGTCCCCAGCGCGTCTGTTGTTGTGTCAAAGTTGCTCCTAACGCGTTGCGGCTTTTCGGTATTATGCCCGCAACTCGCTGTCATCGGCCAATAGATGCTACACCTACAACAACAATCGTTCGCGACACGGCTCGCTGCCGGTATTTTACTGTTCTTATTATCGAGCACCGTTTGGGCCGATAAGGTCACGATTTCCGTCGAAGGTATCACCGACGAGCCGCGCGATAATGTACTGGCGTCGCTGACACTGCATCAAGAACGCGAGCGCGAGCTGTCGGTCGCCCGCATTCGCCGCTTGCACGAGCAAGCGGTGAGCGAAATCACGACCGCGCTGCAGCCATTCGGCTACTATCGCGCGCGCGTTGAATCGAGCTTGGAGCACGACGAGAACGGTTGGATCGCACGCTACCGTATCGAGCCCGGCAGGCCGATTCCGGTGAAGACGGTCGATGTTCAGATCGACGGCGACGGCCGCACCGATCCCGAATTCGAAATTATTATCGACAATTTCCCGCTGCAACTGAACGAGCCGCTCAATCAACGCGACTACGACGACACCAAGCACGAACTACAGACGGTAGCGGCCGAACGCGGTTACTTCGACATGCGCTTCACGCGCAGTGAAATGCGCATCGATCTCGCCGACTACCACGCCGATATTTATCTGCATATCGACACCGGTGGGCGCTATCGCTTCGGCGAGATCAACGTCGAACAGCAAATCCTGAACCCCGAACTGCTGCAACGCTACATCCGCATTCAGCCGGGCGACTACTATTCCGCCGAGGCGCTGCTCGAGCTACAACAGGCACTGCTCAGTAGCGAGTACTTCAGCGATGTCGAGATGAACGCCGATCCGCTGTTGGCGAAAGATCACTCGATCCCGGTGACGGTACACCTGACCGCGCGCCGGCCCGACAAATACACGTTTGGTTTGGGTTACGGAACCGACACCGACGCGCGCGTTCAAGCCGGCTGGGAACGGCGCTATCTCAATGCCGACGGTCACCATGTACGCGCCGACGTACACAACTCAGGAATCGAACGCAGCATCACCACCGGCTATTTCATTCCGATACGCAACCCGCGCACCGATCAGCTCGGCTTCACCGCCGGCTACTCCGAAAACACGACACGCACCGCCGATACCGAAATCCGGCAACTCGCGGTCAATCGCACGAACGCACGTGGGCACGTACTGGAAACACTATCGCTGACCTATCACAACGAAAAATTCGAAATCGGCGATGAAACCGGCGCATCGACACTGCTGATGCCAGGCATAAATTGGACCTATTTCTGGGGCGACGAACGCGTCTTCACCCGCCGCGGCGCGCGCGCCACACTCGATCTGCGCGGCGCCTCGAGTCACTTCGTGTCGGATATCAGCCTGCTGCAATCGCGCCTAGGCGCCAAGATCATCCGCCCGGTCGGCGATTCCAGCCGTTTCATCGTCCGCGGCGACGTCGGCCACACACGCCTCGCCGCCACCCACGAGCTGCCGGCATCGCTGCGTTTCTTCAGCGGCGGCGACGTTAGCGTACGCGGCTACGCCTACAACAGTCGTGGTCCGACCGATGATAACGGCAACGTAGTCGGCGGCCGCAACCTGCTCGTCGGCAGCGTCGAATACGAGCAACACATAACCGGTAAGTGGGCTGCCGCCGTGTTCTACGATGTCGGCAACGCCGTCAACAATTTTTCCGATCCGCTCGACAAAGGCGCCGGCATCGGCGTGCGTTGGCGCTCGCCGATCGGCCAAATCCGCGTCGATGTAGCGTCGGCCATCAGCGAACCGGACAAGCCATTGCGCCTACATATTTATCTCGGGCCCGATTTATGAAGCGCAAAGCGGTATGGCTCATGCTCGGCGCTATTGTCGCCGGCTTGCTCGGAGTGCTCGGCGCAGCAATCTGGCTGCTGATGACCGAGAGTGGCTTGCAATGGACCTACGCCACATTGCGTACTCGCTTGCCCGGCACGCTCGAGCTGCGCGCGCTCGCAGGCCGGCTCGCGGGCCCGCTGACCATCGACGGTTTGCACTATCGCGACACCTCCGTCAATGTCGAGGTCGAACATGCCACGCTCAATTGGTCGCCGTTGGCATTGCTCGTCGGCCGCGTGCAGCTGGGCGAGCTCACCGTAAACGGCGTGCGCATTTCGCTCGCGCCGACCGCCGACAAATCGTCCGCGCCGCCGTCACTGTCGTTACCTGTCAGCGTGCGTTTGCAAAATGCGACGTTGCGCGACATTGAAGTACGACGCGGCGATGCGGTCTATCGCCTCCAATCGATAGCGCTGGCGACGCACATCAACAACACCCGTATGCGCATCGATCACTTAACGGTTGATGCCGACATGTTCGCCGTGAGCGCACAAGGAACGCTCGGTCTCGCCGCCGACAACGAACGCTTGACGGTCGATTGGCGCGTCAATCTCGATGGGCACCCGCCCCTCGCCGGCCATGGCGACATCACAGGTCGTCTGGCCGATCTGTCGTTGACGCAACAACTGACGCAGCCGATCGCCGCCGACGTGCATCTCAAGCTCAAGGACGCGCTGACGGCGCTACGTTGGCAGGCAGAAGCCAAAGTTCCGGCGTTCGATTGGCAACGATTACAACCGGACGGAATGACCGCCACCTTAGGTTTAACGCTCGCGGCCAGCGGCGACCGCGATAACTTCAAGGCCGACGGCACGCTGCAGGCGCGTCCGGCCGATCTTCCGGAAACCCGCGGGCGCTTTCGCCTGCACGGCGCGATGACGCAAGAAATCATCGTCGACGAGTTAGCGCTGCAATTACCGAGCACGAAGACGACGGTGACGGCACAAGGACGCTGGCAGTTGCCGAAGCAAGCGCTCGACGCGCATCTACAGTGGCACCAGCTGAGCTGGCCACTGACCGACGCGCCGGTCATTTCCAGCCCGGACGGTCGGCTCGATATCAGCGGCACACTCGCCAACTACCGCCTCTCGCTCAACGCTAAAACCAACGGCGCGCAATTGCCCGACGCCCACTGGCAGGCGACCGGTAGCGGTGATCGCGCGCACATCGGCTTCGATGCCGTTGCCGTCGACATTCTCGGCGGTAGCGTGAATGGCACGGCGCAGCTCGCCTGGTCGCCGCAACTGCAATGGAGTGCGCAGCTGCAAGGCCAGTCGCTCAATCCCGCTGTCACCTGGCCGGAATGGCCCGGCATGCTGGCATTGACTGCACAACTCGCCGGCGATCACGACGAAATACGCGGCACGGTCCAGCAACTACGCGGCACTCTGCGTAATCGCCCGGTAACCGGCGAGGCGCGCGTCACCCGCCGCGACGACCGTTATCCCGACGTGGCGCTCAAGCTTAAGTCCGGTGATGCGACCGTCGACGTCAACGGCAGCATCGGCAATAACTGGGATCTCGCCTGGCGTGTGCACGCCCCCGAGCTCGGCGCTGCGTTACCCCGCGCCAGCGGCCGCCTCGACGGTAATGGCCACGTCGGTGGCACCCGCGCCACTCCTTATATAGAGGCAAAGCTCAACGGCAGTGGGCTTGCCTACGGTCAGACGCGGACCGAAAAGATCGACATCGATACGGCCATCGACCTTTCCGATCGCGTGCGCTCGTACCTGAAGCTAAACGCGACCGGCTTGTCCGTCGCCGGCCGCGATGTCGATCGCCTATCCGTCGACGGCGATGGAAAACTGACGCAACATACCCTGACCATCAGCGCGCATGCCGCCGAGGTAACGCTGAACGCGCAACTCAACGGCCGCTACGCCGATACGGTATGGAACGGTGCGCTTAGCGACAGTACGTTGCACATCGGCACCGAGGACTGGAAGCTGGTCAACCGCGCCCCACTGCTGCTGAGCGCTGAACGCATCAAGCTCGACGAAAGCTGCTGGCAACTAGCGGCAGCGCGCGTATGTACGCACGTCGATCGCAACGACACCGGTACTGAACTCGGACTCATCGCCGAACGCATGCCGTTGGCGCTGTTCAACCCACTCATGCGCACACCGATCGGCTTGGCCGGCAGCGCCAGCGGCCGGGCGCAAGCGCGAATCGATGCCAACGATCGGATTAAAACCGACGCACGCTTCGATTTCGGACCCGGCAGCGTCACCTACCTCGCCGCCGGCGCAACGTTGGCGTACGAACGTGCGCACTTGGATCTAACGATCAACGACAACGGCCTACGTACCAACGCCGAGTTCGCGCTGGCTAACGGCGACGGCGGCTCGGCATCGGTCGCGCTACCAAAATTCAGCATCGACGGCGGCGATCAACCGGTTGAAGGAAAATTTTCGTTGGCATTACGCACGTTGGCGCCGTTCGCCGCGCTGTTCCCCGAACTCGAAGACCTGCACGGAAATTTGCACGCCGACCTAACGCTGCTAGGCACGCTCGCGCGACCCCGCGTGCGTGGCCAAGCGACGCTGGCTGACGCGAGCGCGCGCCTGCCAACGATCGGTATTCACGTCGACGACACGCAACTCACGGCGACCCCGTTGGCTAATGGCAACATTCAGCTGAACGGCCACGCTTCATCGGGCGGCGGTACGCTCGGTCTCTCCGGACTGATAACGCTGAAGAGCGGCCTCGATTGGCAAACCGATCTGCGCATTGCCGGCGCCCGCTTCCTCACCGCCGACCTGCCGGAAGCAAAGGTATACGTATCGCCCGATCTGCGCTTCGTCCTTACACCAAACGCCGTCAAAGCAACCGGCGACGTTCATATTCCCGAGGCCCGCTTCACGCTAAGTGGCAAAAAAAGCGAAGACGCCGTTACCGTTTCGCATGATGTCGTCATCGTCAACGCGCCGACACAGGTGCAAGCACAAGTGCCGGCACGT
This sequence comes from Gammaproteobacteria bacterium, assembly GCA_016199745.1. Lineage (NCBI taxonomy): Bacteria > Pseudomonadati > Pseudomonadota > Gammaproteobacteria > Gammaproteobacteria bacterium. The sequence continues at coordinate 12,019 of JACQFZ010000013.1, read as the reverse complement.
GATCCGCTGCCAGTCACTGCCGAAGTACACGTAACGCTCGGCGACAAAGTAAGCTTCGATGGTTTTGGCCTACATGCCATGATCACCGGCAGCGTGGTCGCCATCGACGCGCCGGGCCAGCTAACCACCGCTCGCGGTGAGTTGCGCGTCACTGAAGGCAAGTACGAGGCGTTCGGCGAGAAGCTCGATCTTGAACGCGGCCGCCTGCTCTTTGTCGGCCCGGTGGACAATCCCGGCATCGACGCGCGCGCCGTGCGCGTCATCGACGATACGAATACGATAACCGTCGGCGTCGAAGTGCAAGGCACGTTGCAAACACCGGAACTAAAACTATTCTCCGATCCGTCGATGAGCCAAACAGACACGCTCTCCTATCTACTGTTCGGTAAGCCCGCGACCGGCGCCGACGCCGGCGAAGGTCGCGCCATCGCCGCCGCCACTCGTGCTCTTAAACTTTCCGGCGGCGCACGCGTCGCTCAGTGGCTCGGCGAGCGCTTCGGCATCGACGAAGTCGACGTCGAATCGAGCAATACCTCGGAAGAAGCGGCGCTCGTCCTCGGCAAGCGTCTGTCACCGCGGCTGTACATTAACTACAGTATCGGTTTGTTCGGCCAAGCGAACATCTTTCGTATCCGCTACAAGCTCAATTCGAATTGGTCGCTAGAAGCGCAATCGGGGACGGTGTCGGGCGGGGACGTGTTGTACGAAATCGAGCGTTGAACGACCCGTTAGCGTAACCGCCGTCGATTATGGCTTTCTTTGAAACTGCTGCAGCTCGGCGCGGATCGCCACATACAGATCACCGATCCACGGCGGCCCGGCAACAGGCACTGACGCCGACGCCAGCCGAAAATCGGTAGGGCTGATAATCACGCGCACCCGCTCCGGCGACGCGAGCGCGGCCAGAACAAATAAATCTTCAGCCGCTTGATCGCCGACCGCGAGACACCCGATCGACACGGCGTTGCCGTGGATCATGATGTCGCCGCCGAGCCTGGTGCGACCGTCAGCTTTCGCCACGTGCCGATCGTATTCGTTCGGATAGTTCACACGGATCGACAAATGAAACTGACTATTGGGATTGAGATAAGCCGCGCGATAACTCCCTTCGGGCACTTGGTTATCGCCTTCGGCAAGTTTCGGTCCCAGCTTGCCGCTCGCGGCGCGGATCGGATACGCCTTAACGAAGCGCCACCGCTGTACCGGCGACATACGACCGTAGACCTCGAAACGGCGTGAGTCTTTGAAGGCGATGTAGGCAAGCTCGTGCGGTGGATACGAAAGCCCGGCGCTTTCAAAGGCACGACGGAGACGTGATTCGACGATCGGACCGTACTGCGTCAATCTTTCGGAAACGGTGTAGCCGCCGCGACGCTGATTGCGCAAAGACAACGCCGAGCCGCGCACCGAGCCCCCTGAAAATAGAATCGTTGCCAGCGCTGTACCGGCTACAAATACTTTTCGGCGGGTAAACATGTTTAATGCTCGGTTGACATAACGGCGCTATCGGCAAACATTAGCCGTTGGCGTTCTGCTTCAACAACTGCACCAGATCTTCCGGTAACGGATGCGACTTATGCGCACCGACGCGTGCACACACCCAAATAATTTCCCCTTTTGCCGTAATTTCGGGTTGTCCTTTCTTATAAATTCCGAGCGTCCACGTCAGACTGGAATTTCCAATTTTGCTGGCGATGACACCGATTTCGATTAACTCTTCCAAGCCGATCGGTGCCAGGTACTCGACCGTCGCCTTGACGGTATGAAAGTCGAGCCCCTTGGTCGACACCAGCGCCCGATAGTTGTAACCGATGTGCCGCATGTATTCGATTACGGCGACTTCGAAGTACGTCAGGTAATGGGCGTTAAAGACAATGCCTTGATAGTCGACTTCGGAGGTTCGCACGCGCAACTCATGAAAAAACGAAAACGTGTTTCTTTCCACCGCTTCGCCCTCGAAAAAGTAAATGCGTCACCGCTGGGCCAGCTCAACTCGCCGATTTTTTACGCTGCCGAAGCCACACCTTTTTCAGTATAAAGTAAAGAAAGCCCGTGTTTCGATAAATTCCAGCTAAGCACGCTACAGAATCGCACAAATTATCAAAATTAAATTTTCCGTCGGCATTATAAATACGTGAGAGGACCTGAATGGAACATCAGCGCCGAATACAAAACGCGATCGACTACATCGAAGATTATCTACATGGCGATCTGTCGACGGCTGCTATTGCCAATGTCGCCGGCTTTTCCAAATGGCATTTTCAGATGACAACGACAAATCGCATCCCGATGAATGCCTCTATATGGCAGGCACAGAAGTCAAAAGCACGGATACAGTTCCCGACGGTATGACTGTCATGACGATACCTTCCGGTACCTATGCCATGTTCGCGCATAAATGTCAGGTCGAGAAAATCGGTCTGACGATGAAGTATATCTACGGCTCGTGGCTGCCGAAATCCGGAATGAGGTTACGCGACGCGCCCGAATTAGAGATCTATGACCAGCGATTCAGGCCGGGGTCGGAAGATTCGGAGGTCGATATTTATATTCCAGTCGCCTAATGCCGCTACGCGGGATTTTTGAACGGATCGAACGCCGCGCTGCCGTTAGCGGCAAACAAAGAGTTAAGTATCGGAAGCAACGTAGTCGAGCGCCGACTTGGCAAAAGTTTTTAAACCTTTACTTGCTAATGCCGGTACGGCCACCCACTCTTTCATAGGTCGACCTTTCCCCGAAGGGTCCCACAAGACCGCCCCTTTGGTGGACAACGCCTTCTCGTGTTGAGGTGAACTGAGCTTGAAAATCACTGCCTTCTTATGCTGAGCAATAAACGCCTTGCCGTTAATTTTTAGGCACGGCTTTCCAAACATCTGGCTGGCAACGACACCTTTGATTTGCGTAAAGACTTTGACCAGTTTTTCATACTCAGCAACTGCGTCCGACATAATACCTCCCGTGTTGTGCCCAATAAAAAGCTTCAATGCTGACTTAGAGAGTCCAGCTCGACGCAATGATCAGGCGCTTTCTTTGACTTCATCTCCGATACCAATGGTACCGCCGACGAGAATTCGAGCTTTCAAGCCGCCCTTTCCTTTAAATAGCTTGAGCACTTGCGGATGGGTTCTCTTCGCAAACAATCCGCAGGGTTCGCAAAGCTCCAAACCTTCCAACACAGTTTCGCCAACGAGAAAGCACTTGCCGCAAAGGTCGTTCAAACGGACTCCTTGGGTAACGAGATTACGTCGTGGGGCATCTGGGACCAACACAAATCCCGTCACTCGGCTGAACTCGTCGATGTTTTCGATCTCGATCAGTGTTACTTGGTAGGCGGGTGATCGACGGTTCTTCGGTTCTACGTATCGATCACCCCGAAGTCCGCACTCGGTCAGCGCTTCGACATGCGTAAGTGCGGTCATTGGTAGTCCGCGCTGAAGGGCAACGAAAATGTGGATGATCGAGGACATGGCAGTCGATTTTTATCTAGGCGCTATAGAGCGATTCCATTTTTACTTTTTGCGCAAAAAATGCAAGCGCCGCGCTTGCCGGAAACATCATCTGTCGCTCGAATATTTACCCTTCCGCTTTATGTGGCGGGACTGCGGTGTTGAATCCGATACGGTCAGTACGTCACTCGTTGACCGCGTACTCGGCAATACAATGTCATGTTACCTCGCTGACAAATAGCAGATAACTGCGGCAACCAAACCGATTACCGTTACCGCAGTGAAGAGTCGGACGACATGGATCTTGCGCATGGTCACCAGCGAGCCATGCGCTAAGTCGACAGCGTTATCTTGTGTAGGGTCCGACGGACGTCGAGTACCGAATGGCTTGAGTAAGATACGACGGTTTTACATCCCACGGATTCGGCATTACATCGTCGGTCGTCTCCACGGTACCGGCCCAACGATCGAACGCGAGATCGATGATCTGTTGGTAATCGCCCGCACCGGTGTCATATACCAAATGCCAGAAACGCGAGCTTGGGTATTTGGTACCTATTTGATATTGACCTTTGACGATGACGTTCCCGCCAGTCCAGCCTACCCACCCGTTAGCGGCCGACGGCGCTTGTAAGTAGGAAGTCTTCGATCCTTCGAACGTCACAAAAATATCAGCGGTGTCGTGACGCGCTTCTAGATAACAGTCGGTGATCGCGTTGCCTGGGTTGTTCACCACTAAATCGTTATTCGGCAGTTTGGTCCAAACGTATTCTCGGATCTGGCGGTAATAATCGCGGTACTGATTCGACCCGACGCTCGGGCCGCAGGCGCTCGTGACTTGATCGACGAAGATACCGTCGACATGCACCGATCCGTTACGTGCCCCGAGCCAATGGTCGATGGAGGATTTAACGTCCGCTATCGGTCGCATCGCATAATTGCTCCACACATAGCCGATGACTCGTACGTGTTCCCCATCCGGCAACGTACGTGCGCGCAAAGCATCGGCATCTGCATCCATCAACGCCACATTGCCATCGCCGTTTTCGATGTTGAGGATCACCACCGCCGGCGGTATCGGTGTTTTGACGGGGTCCTTTAAATCTGCGATAAACGGATCGTTGGGCCACACGTAAGCCGGCACACCGACATCTATCCCCCGACTAGCCTGCGCCGACGCCGTTACTGCGAACCCCAGGCCGAAAATTACTGCTATGGCGATCCGTCGCTTCATAGGACCGTTTGATTTTGTTGACATGTTTTTTGCTCCACATTTTTTTGGCCGTCTTGATAGAGCGCCGTGTTAGGCATCCCTCTTCCTAGATCAGCGTTTAAAGGATTTGTTCCAACAAATACGGCGCAATACGCGTCGCTAGTACGCTCTAGTCGCCGCTGTCTGACGTTGAATAACCCGTATAGTTGTTGGTTGCATGAACCACGGCTTAGGTTCAAAAAAGCCGTCGTGGTCCGAAGAATCATCGCCCGTGTCCCCAGAATGTTATCCCCTAACGCTCTGGGCCAGCTCACCGCCGTTGCCAAAGAATCGTATTTGCTTGATCCTGTTCGTCGTGTCGTCGGCACTGCCGGCGGCAGAAACGCTCACGCTCGAACGTGCTGAACAGCTCGCCGTCATCAACGCGCCGTTGTTATCTCATCACCGCACGAATGTTGCCGCTGCTTCCGAACGCGCGGTCTACGAAGGTCGTTTGCCCGATCCGCAGCTTACGATTGGTGCCATCAATGTACCAACGGATTCATTCAGTTTGCGAGAGGAGGATATGACGATGCAGATAATCGGCATCCGCCAAAGCATTCCGCCGGGTGACACGCTCGCACTCAAGGAACGGCGCGCAAAGAAGCGCGCCTTGCGAAAGGCAAAGTAATGTTGCTCGACAAATGGAGAACTCGCGTTGCTTGCCACCGAAAGGACTCAGTCATGAATGGCACTTACTCAAAGCAAAAACCGAACGCATCCGCCGCCACTCCCTCCCCCTGAAGGGGAAGGGACCTGCTAATAAGTTCGGGGTAGGTCAGTTTAGTAACATAGTCAAGTTAAGTAAGTGCCATTCGACTCAGTCATTGAATTTGACGTGCATAACGGTTACCCAGTGCCCACGATAATTTTCTTTAGAAAATAGGCGCCACTCCAATTTTTGATAAAACGCTTCGCGATCGGGCGTGAATAGATAGAGCGTCTCGACCTTCGCTTCCTTAGCTCTTTGCATAACGTGCTTTACTAGTTCGTCGCCAGTGCCCCTATTCCGGTGTTCTGGCGTAACAAAGACGCTCGCTAGCCAAGGCGTCAGCTCAGATTTGGTGTCCATATCCTGAGCGATTATGGAAGCGGAACCCAAGAGCATTCCGTCTTTAGCAATGAAGGTGCTCGGGATAAGTTCCGCGTCTAAGTGCAACTTCATCTTTTCGAACCGTTGCTCAAGACTGCCTTGCGGATTGAGATACGACCATTGGCTGTGATGCCACGCACCCAACATTGGGAGGTGCTGTGGTTCATCTTTAAGATTAAGTATCTGCATGAAGCTATTTTCGAACAGGTCCAAAAAAGACGACCCACATCGCGAGATCAGCACTAAATCTAACGAAACGATGCGGCATTCCTGCTGGCACGAAAATCAAATCGCCATCGACAACGGCACGACGTTGACCGTTCATATCGAAATCGGCATCGCCGGCGATAATGACGTAAACCTCGTCGCGATCGTGCGGCTCCTGCGTGTCGGGATCCCGCGGTGCCCAATATTCCACCAAGCAATCGGTGTTGTCGAACGCCACCAACCAGTCGGGTTTAGGGGTGGCGGCAAGACGCTGTGCCCATTCGTGCTTCGTTGCAATGTAGCCTGCAGGTGATTTGGTCGGGTTCATCGCGATTCTGCTCCGAGGTTCTGGTTCAATGGACTATTCCGTTTCATCCTTCATCTCGCCCATTGGATTATGGTCCCACACGATACACATGATGAATCCCGCCAGGCGACTCGGTTGCCAGCAGCGTGAAACTTTTTGGCAATAGCGAAACCTATTCCAATCGCTCCGCCGGCAATGAGCACTGTGTGGTTGGAGGGATTCATGCGATTAAAACTAACGCCAGTTACCGGCGCCGCTTTTACAGCGTTCGATCGGTGACTAAGCTATCGTGCTGCCCTGGACGCGAACAGCGCGGCTGTCTTAACCCATGTTTTTCCTTCGTCTCTGCTGATGTCGCTCTCCCAGCTGAAACTGTTCTTAGCGATATTAAAGAAACGTATTTTGGTTCTGACACTGTTACCCGCCGGATCCTTCCCGGCAGCATCTAACAACATTTCGCCATCCTTCCACTCGCCATACCATTGCGAGTTCATAGCCGGTTGAAGTGCTGCCAGACCAGTCATCTCCCAGCGGCGGGTAGCTTCTGAATAGGTTCTCAGGGTGACATAGGACGAGATCGCCTGCCCCGTTGGCGCATATGCCTTGAAGTCATCCACGATCATGCGCCCTTCATTCAGATGCTTGGCACTCCAGGTTGCTTTATATTGAAAAAGTGGAGAACCATCTTCCTTTATATTTCATACATTGATCTTGTAACTTAGTGAAAGTTCATCACCTGGAACGCCTCGGATACCCCAGTTTTCTTTTGGTGTTTCGTAAATGGTGATTTCGAGATCGCCAGGCATAATCTGCGCTTGGTTTTCTATATTCGAAAAAAGCAGCCGGATAAGCGCTTTCTTTGCTTCGACGGACCGGCCTTGGAACATCGAAATTTCGATAATGGTGTAATTCTCGCTCCTGTCGGACGGAAACATAAATTCGCCCGGCTCAAGACCGATGAACCTGTGAAATTTTTTATCTTTTGGGTATTGCAAGGCCTCCATAATAGAAGCGTGGATGGCGTTTGATAGCGGTTCTATTCTACGAGTCAGGACTGACTTCAATCCATAGACTTTTACTTGTGCCATTGCTTTCTCCCTCAGAATATCGTGCGAGCCGTTGTTCGAGTGTTCCGGTATGTAACTCGAACAGGTGATTGTCGAAGTCGTAAAAGTAAAGTGACTCGCCTTCGCCGTCCACTCGGTTTCTCGGCGGTTTGATTTCGACTCCGAGCGCTTTTAAATTTTTTTCGTAAATTGAAAGATCAGCGCTAGAGACCTTATGTGCCATTAGTTAGTGCCTTTGATGAGCAAGAAGAACGATGCCACGCCAAGGAACAAACACAAAGGGCTATAGAGCCACGTGTCATATTTGCCGAATCGTGTATTGCGCACCTTTTTGAAAAGGCCTGCGTATTTGTGCCAACTCAGTGCACGTGCTGTAAAGACAAAAGCCAAGAGAGCGACTCCGCCTCGCAGCCAACCGAATGGCAACGGTGATGCCATGAGACCGACATAAGCAAGGACGATTAATATGGCCACTACAAGTGCAAAGCCGACGGTATGAGTGGCAAATGTTCCAGGTTTAATGGTCGGCTGGCCGCCTTCCCGCTGAGGCAAGGACACCACTAACCCAATTTTTCCACCCAGTCCCCAATAAAAATGAAATGCAGCCGCTATGGCCAGAACGACAACACAAGCGATGGCGATCACGAACTCCCCGGCAGCCATCAACTTGCGCCTCGGGGCAAACGCGTCAACTCGTTATTAAATTGGCTAGTCAATTCCAGTCCAAGCATGCGGAAGAAGCTGACTACACTCCACATCGGATCAAATGCTGGCATTCGGGAACCGTTCGCAAATAGTTGGGATTGTGGAAAACAGATTAACAGCAGCGCGAGAAGAAATGCATGGGACAACTCTTTCGTTAAATTTTTTTTGTGACGGCATAACAGTCCATGCCTAATGCTGAAGTCAGCGACGTTGGCCGCGATCCGAATCACGAAGCGCCGCAACGTCTAAAGAAGTTCGCTAGATCGCAATGTCAGCCAACATCTTTTGCGGCGGCCGCAACTAGTTTTGCCATCACTGAGCTCTCTTCTGTTCCGCTCGCTTCCAATCCTTGAACGACGGTCGCCTGATTCTGTGTCGGTTGGTTCTGGCTCACTTTCCACTTGCCGCAAAGCTTGGTAATAACGATCTCGATTCCTACGATGGAGCCAATCAGTTTCTCTGTATATTCGTGAGGTGCGTCCGTTACTTTCCAAGGCTTCGGGAACGACGCTTCGTTATGGGCCGTTAGCGCTTCCAGTCGATCCCGCAACCATGCAGCGTCATCGACGACACGCAATGAACCATAAGCGTGAACTACTACGTAGTTCCAAGTCGGCACGACTTTGCCGGTTTCTTTCTTCGTCGCATACCAAGAAGGCGTTATGTAGGTATCCGGGCCATGGAATATTGCCAAGGTTTCAACGTTACTCGCAAAATCGGCCCACACCGGATTTGCGCGAGCGACATGACCTTGCAACGTACCGAAAGGCGAAGGTTCCGGGAATAAATGCAACGGAATATGGTTTGCGTTAAGTCCGTTAGATGAGAGCGTGACTAGCGTGGCGAGTGGGCGAGCACGGATCAGCTCGTGCATTACTTCGACTTTGGGTTGTTCGAACTGTTTTGGTATATACATGTTTGATAGTTCTTAACGTATAAGGCGCCGGCCGCTAAAGTATTGCTAATCAGTCCGCTGAACACTGAGTTAACTTCAAGGATCTTATTGACGCACGCAATTTATTATGGAAGTAGTTGATCAACCATAGACTCAATTTTGTTTTCAACTCGTCCGTGTTTTTCTGGGCTGGCGTAAGGCGCCTTATAGCGCACTTGCCCTATTAATGCGCCTCCGTTAAAGATCTTCAGTTCGGACGTGGCTAAATACAGCCCCCAGTGGTTACCGTATGTAGCGGTATATGTAGAAGTGATTGGGCAGGCTGAAGCTTCTTTTATTATTTGTGTTTTATATCCCTTTGCTTGAATTCTTCTTTCGTAGGCGCCTCTAAGGTCTTGGCGAACGTTAGGGTTGTCAATGATACAAATCTCCTTCCCGCTAAGACCAACAGCCTTTGTGGCATCTATTGATACGCAACCGATTAAAATGATCGACAAGCAAAAACTTAAGAGGGTGTTTTTCATATTCGCACCTTGCATTATTTTTTATACGACTTGGGATCGTACCCCATCTCCACGGCTTTCTTTGCGAGTTTACTTGCTTGTTACGTTACTAGGCGCTTGTTTCGGCAATTGAGTCCAGAGAAGCTCATATCTGTGTACCCAAACCGAGACTTGCTCGATTTTCTCTAAGGAACACCGGCAAATCCGTTGTTGGCGGGCAAGCCGGCACTTGATAGAACATATCAGCGACATAGCCGTGGTGATAGGTCGTATGATTAAGCACGTGAAGCAGGATTTCTGCACGCGTCATAACGCCTGTGTTTCCACCGACAAGCGTAAAGCTCACTGGTTCCGCTAGTGCAGTTTCCGAAAAACCATCGTACGACGCGATGTACCACGCATCGATAGCTCGCTGTGCATGCCATAACTCGTTTAGAGGTGGATAACTTTCAGTATTGCGTGCCACAAAACTGTGCACACGTCCTTCGAGATGGGCACGCCAAATCAACGAAACGACATAGTTGTGATTAAGCGTGTGAACCATGTCCCTAAACAGAGAACGACGCTCCTTTGTCGCTTCACCATCAGGAAGCTGTGCAACGGCATCAAACATAAGCGCGTTCGCCCATGCGTTGTAACGTGCCAACATGCGTACGGTCATTATCGTGGTCTCTGGGTACGTATCAATGAAGCAGCGTTGTTGAGTGCCTTTCAACGACGCAAGAACTTTTCCAGCTTCCTGTGAATTCTTGGCAATTCTTCATTTCGGCGGCTGTCAACATAGTTGTCGCCTCAACTTTTTACGCCGCCTCGCGCAACACGTTTTCTTCAGCGGGGCGGTTCAACCACACTTCGTTCGGCAGTGACCAGTTTCGGATATGTCCGCGCCAACGCGCCGGCTGTTTCGCGCGTGCTTGCTCGTAGACCGTCACACGCTTGGCAAAGATGGCAGCGTCGTCTCCGCGGTGACGTTGCGCTGGACTCACGAACTTTAGGTTGCGGTGTTTGTGTTCGTGGTTGTACCAGCGCGTGAAGCGAAGCATCCACTGTTGCGCTTCATCGAGTGTCGCAAACGCACCCGGGAACTCGGGCCGGTATTTGCAGGTGCGGAACAAGCTCTCAGCGTAGGCATTGTCGTCACTGACGCCGGGGCGACTATACGACGGTTTGATCCCGAGGTCGGCGAGTTTCGCGAGGTAGGTCGAACCCTTCATGGGGCTGCCGTTGTCCTGGTGCACCACGAGCACGCCGTGGGGAACACCTTCGCGGCGCACGGCCTGCTCGATCAAGCGCGCCGCGTGTTCCGCCGACTCGGCGTCGTGCACCTCGTGCGCCACGATCTTGCGCGAGTACACATCGAGCATGAGGTGGAGGAAGAAGAACATGCCGGCGATGGGGCCTGGCAGATACGGGTGAGTAGCCCGGGGGAATCTCACCCCCAGGCCCTCGCAGAACCGGACGTGAACCTCTCGGTTCATCCGGCTCCCATCATCGAGCCGCGACTGCAAGACGAACGCCAGTGCGGGAAGAGATTGGGTCGTTGGCGCATGATGCGCGCAACCCATTGGTCTGCCCGACGTTTGTGACCTTGCAGTCTTTTGAACTTACGCATGGCCCATCGGACCAGCGCACGGTTGATATGTTTTGCCACGCGGTAGAAGACCGAGGCGCGGAATCGACAGTAGTAGTTCATCCATCCCGAGATCATGGGGCTGAACATCCGCGAGAGGTCGTCGATCGATTTGTCGCTTTTCAATTGCAACCGCCACCCCCGAATCTCCTGGCGCAACGCTTTCGCGGCGGCCGGACTGATTGCAGGCGTGAAGGTGGTGAAGAGACGACCATACCGATCTTTACTGAACCTCGGACGGAAGGTGTATCCCAGGAAGTCGAATTGGATGTGTTCGTACTTTTGCTGTCGATGAATGTCCTTGCAGTAGACGATCCGTGTCTTATCGGGATGAAGTTCCAATCCGCATTCCGTTAGCCGTTGCGCCAACCTTTCTCTAAGGTAACGCGCCTGCCTGAGACTGCGGCAATGGATCAGTCCGTCATCGGCGTACCGGCAGAAGGGTATGCGGGGACAATGCCTCGTCATCCATCGATCGAAGGTGTAGTGCAGGAAGAGATTCGCCAGCAACGGCGAGATGACTCCGCCCTGCGGGGTGCCTTTCTCTCGATGGCGTAGTTCCCCGTTTTCCTGTTGCACCGGCACCGTTAGCCAGCGTTCGATGTAGAGCAGGATCCATCTGCAGGTCGTGTGATGCCGAACCGCTTTCATCAGAAGGCCGTGGTCAATGTTGTCGAACAACCCCCGGATGTCGAACTCCAGCACCCAATCGTGCCGCCAGCAACGCTCGCGGGTGACGCCGATTGCTTGATGGGCTGACTTACCCGGACGGTACCCGTAGGAGTGCTCATGGAAGTGAGGTTCCAGTTCGGGTTCGAGCACGAGTTTTACGACGGTCTGGGCGATACGATCCGAGACCGTTGGAATCCCGAGCGGGCGTTGACCACCGCTTTTCTTTGGAATCAGGACTTCCT
>JACQFZ010000012.1 GCA_016199745.1 Gammaproteobacteria bacterium | reverse complement strand
CGGGTGGAGCCGCGTGTCGTTAAGCGACGACCGAAACAGCATTGGCTACTGACGAAGCCGCGACACGTCTTGCAGGCGCAGCTACGCCGACGGCAACAGCGACGTAAGCGGTGGGCTTAAAGCAGTGCCATTGGGGACGCTGCCATTTACGACGACGGAAAAGAAGTTAAAGGGTAGCGTCCCTCCCATTTTTCCCCTTTTTCGTTTTTTTGGGCGGAGTTTTTCGACGGGAAGCATGCTTCGCGGAACTCGGCAAGACACCAGCCAGGCGCGCGAACTCAAGCATGTCCTCCATCCAGGCAAGCCGCTGCGCGGGTGTGGCGCGCAACCAAATCTTCAGCTGTTCTTCTTTTACTGCCGCCCAGGAAACCGGCCACGATGAATCCGATTGCTTACTCATCCTTGCCATCCCTCAGCGTCTTGATTTTTTCCAACTGCTCGATGTCTGCCAAATCTTGTTGCCGGCCCGCGATCTGCTTCAAGCTAATAAGATCGTCGATACCGCACACCCTGACTGGAGTTTCCCCAAGATTCATCACAACAGAGCGCAACCAGAGGGCTTCAAATGGAATTTGATGGTGAGCAAAAAGATCAACAGTAAGCCCTGGATTGTCGCGATGAATGAGCGAGAAAACTTCCATATTCTTTTCCTCTACCCAACGCTTACGCTGCTCAAGGTCGGCAAATAAGAGCGGATTGACCGGGATTTGTGGCACGAACCCGTAGCTGGACAATGCATTTATCGTCTTCTCAACCTGCTCAGCGTGCAGATCGATAACGAGGTCTATGTCAGCCGTAGTTCTGACGTACCCATGGAGCACAGTCGCAATGCCACCGACGACAATGTAACGAACATCGGCTAAGCAAAAACACCGCGTCATTCCCGCGAAAGCGGGGATCCATGCCGGGCTAAACAACGTCGGATATGCCGTATGGATTCCCGCCGGCGCGGGAATGACAGCTGTTTCTTGGTACGCACGGCTTAAAGCAGTGCCATTGGGGACGCAACCCTTTTAATCTCCTCTGAAAGACATTTGCCAATGCCCATTGGCCAGCCTCACTTCCCTGCCGTATTTGCCTCTAATTTATTAACCGCCTCCTGGAGTCCGTGAAACACTGATGCAGCTACTTCTTCCGGAAATCCAGCTGGTAGTTTTGCAGACACTTGCGCGACCACCGAAGGAGTCCGTTCAACAATGCTCGAAATGACTCCTTCAACATACTCGGAAAAATTACACTCCCGCGCGGCGTCTAACCAATGACGACGTAGCATTGCCGACCAGCGATAGTGCCGGCTTCTGCCATGAACGGCCATCGCCATCTTCAGTTTCTCTGGAGCAATCTTGTTTGCACCACGACCCATTACCGGATAAACCGATATCACATCGTATATTGGAGTGAGAGAATACTCGCCCTGAGCGGCGATGTGGACACTGAAGTTTTTCGCGTGGCCGTCGGGTGCGGCTAAGAGCCAGAAAAGAACTTGGGCTTTGAAGAATTCACGGCGATCTGTCAAAGGGTCTCGGGCACCTAGCAGTAGCGACATGATGTCGCGAATCCCTGGTCCTCCATCCGACTCATATTTTTGCCCAGGTGATGTCGCTGTTGCTTGGCACATATCTTCTTGAGGCAACCGTAACCACCACTTGCCACTACGTGAGAGACGCCTGTCAAATCGCTCGACGACTAACACGCGCTGATCCTCGAAAATGTCAATTTCGCATTTAGCAACGCGAAGCCCATAGGCACCCATAATCTGAGCACAAAGCCATTCGTTCTCGATCGACGCGCTTAGATCGACGCTAAGATTGCCCACGCGTCCAAGCGGCAGCTTAAAAATGTGCGTCGTCGGCGTTGATCCCAGCGGTCGATGCCAACGACCGTTGCGCCACAAGAACGCTGTTTTTTCCTGCATGCCGGCTAGCGAAATACGAAATGCATCATCGTCTCGCTGCCCGAGAACCGGCCCCGTTACCGTTTCCCGTAGTAGCTGGGCAACCTTGGCATTCGTCAAAGGCTCACTTTCAATTCGCTTGATATTTCTTGGCTCGGTATCGGGCGGCAGGAGCTGTACGGCGCCCACACAATCGCGTCCGACTTGGGTTAAGAGATCGAATGCGTTGGTTGATGATGTGCCAAAGCGAGCTTGAATACGGCGGCGGATCTCTTGGCTGTCGGTAAGGAGATTGTCAAAAAAGGAGGTAACCACTTCGCCTACGTAAGGTACGTCAGGCGGTTGTAGTGGCATGGATAACGACAACGGCCGTGCTTCCTTTCGTTCTAGCCAGGTTTGCGCATAGCGGAACACGTGACGACCTCGCGCATCAACATCCCAGTAACCGACGAGCGCTCCGTTCATCCATACGTTCAAACGCTGAGCTTTGGATGGACGCGGCAAGATCTACCACTCCGACTTTTCGGAAGATTTCTGAACGGCTGTCTTTTCACGCAGAACAAGCTCCAAGCCGAGTGCGGACAACAACTTGAAGAGACTTTCCACCGAGCTTCGTTCAGGAGTGGATTCAAGTGCGGAAATAGTTTTTGGTAACAGCCCCACTCGCCGACCCACATCTTGCTGGGAAGCTTTGCTAATAGCTCGATGTGCTTTTAATGCTTGCGCCAGCTGCTTTGGGGTTCTTGTGACGTAATCCACTTTGTATACCCTCCAGGGGATATGTTGTAAATATACCCTGGAGGGTATACATGTCAACTATCCCCTTTAGGGGATACGGACGTCACTCACTTAATCCATCCTCATGAAGGCATCTCGACCTTCGCGGGTGTATTCGACGATACGTTGTGCGGAGTCGTGGATATGACGGAGATAGGCTAGACCGCGCGTCACAAGGGCCGCGCGTGTTGAAGCACATCGTCTCTATAGTCGTGAATTAGGCCCTGCGGCAGACCTCCGGCCCCTTTAGCTAACGTTGTGTCCGATTCTTTCACTGCTTGCCGGTGGTTGGCTCGCTTGCTTGTTCGAGGATGGCCTGATGGATGGCTTGCCCCAGGAGGGCGTAGTTCTTCATGGCGTCGGGGAGAATATCGAGTATCTCGGCCGCCATTTGCTCTAGGGTGACCCCTTCGACTTCGGCCTCTTCTATATACGCCTGCGCCAATTCTCGGTTGGAAAAAAAGCTCAACGCCAGCAGGATAGAACCAAACTCCTCGTCGATCTCATCGGGTGCGTACTCGTCCCAAATGTTTTCCAGATAATCGTGACCAATGCTAAAGCCTTTCGCCCATTGGCCCAGTGGCGCATCGTTGACGAGATTTTCGATTGCCGGGGAGCGGAGCTCGCAATTCGCCGGCAGCGTCGGGCACTCTTCGACGACTTGCTGATGGATCGAGTTATAAAACGCCACGAATGCCCCAAGAATTTCGTTCGTCTGGTCCAGGCTTTCATAGTTGGGGTCTTGATCATCGAATATCAGCGATACCCAATCTGGCGACGGCACTATCTCTGGCGAGCTGGCGATGGCAAATAAAAATCCGGCGAGCTCGAAATAGCTCATGGTCCCCTCGGGACGTTGCGGATCAGCTAAGAACAGGGCCAAGCGATCGGCTTGGACGTTGGTGAAATCGGCTGTCGTTTGCATCTCTTATTGCCTATTGAGTGTTCTTGCTAGGTAGCGCCAATCAGGCGCGTTTGTAGATCTCGGCGCCGGTGTTCTTGAATTCGACGGCCTTGTCTTCCATGCCTTTGTGTAATGCATCTTCTGCGGCGATGCCTTGGCTGGCGGCATAATCGCGAACGTCTTGCGTAATCTTCATCGAGCAAAAGTGCGGGCCGCACATGCTGCAGAAGTGCGCTAGCTTTGCGCCGTCCTGCGGCAACGTCTGATCGTGAAATTCCTTCGCCTTCTCCGGATCGAGGCCAAGGTTGAATTGGTCTTCCCAGCGAAACTCGAACCGCGCCTTCGATAACGCGTTGTCGCGCAATTGTGCGCCGGGGTGGCCTTTGGCGAGGTCGGCGGCGTGGGCGGCGATTTTGTAGGTGATGATGCCGTCTCGTACGTCTTGCTTATCGGGTAAACCGAGATGCTCCTTCGGCGTGACGTAGCAAAGCATCGCGGTGCCGTACCAGCCGATCTGGGCGGCGCCGATGCCGCTGGTGATGTGGTCGTAGCCGGGAGCGATGTCCGTCGTCAGGGGGCCAAGCGTATAGAACGGCGCTTCATAGCAGTCGCGCAATTCCTTCTCCATGTTTTCTTTAATCAGCTGCATGGGGACGTGACCCGGGCCTTCGATCATTACCTGGACGTCGTGTTGCCAGGCAATCTTGGTTAGCTCGCCTAAGGTTTCGAGCTCGGCGAATTGGGCGTCGTCGTTGGCGTCGGCGATGGAGCCGGGGCGCAGGCCGTCGCCGAGCGAGAAGCTGACGTCGTAGGCCTTCATGATGTCGCAGATCTCGTCGAAGTGCGTGTACAGAAAACTTTCCTGGTGATGCGCGAGGCACCACTTGGCCATGATCGAGCCGCCGCGGCTGACGATGCCGGTTAAACGATTGGCGGTGAGCGGCACGTATTTCAAACGCACGCCGGCATGGACGGTGAAGTAGTCGACGCCTTGCTCGGCTTGTTCGATCAAGGTGTCGCGGTAGATCTCCCACGTCAGGTCTTCGGCTTTGCCGTTTACTTTTTCCAGCGCCTGGTAGATCGGCACGGTGCCGATAGGCATCGGTGCGTTGCGCAGGATCCATTCGCGGGTTTCGTGAATGTTCTTGCCGGTCGAGAGATCCATCAACGTGTCGCCGCCCCAGCGAGCGGACCAGACCATCTTTTCGACTTCCTCTTCGATACTCGAGCTGACGGCCGAGTTGCCGATGTTGGTGTTGATCTTCACCAAAAAGTTACGGCCGATGATCATCGGCTCGAGCTCAGGATGATTAATATTCGCGGGGATGATGGCACGGCCGCGGGCGACTTCGGCGCGGACGAATTCGGGCGTGATCGCGTCGGGAATGCTGGCGCCGAAGTGTAGTCCGCGGTGTTGCTTGAGCAGCAATTTATAACGCGGGTCGTGGCGCAGTTCGTTTAAGCGTAGCGTTTCGCGGATGGCGATGTATTCCATCTCGGACGTGATCATGCCCTTGCGGGCGTAGTGCATCTGCGTAACGTTGCCGCCCTGCTTCGCGCGGCGCGGCTTTCTAATGTGTTCGAAGCGTAGCGACGCGAGCGCGGGGTCGGCGTGGCGAGTGCGGCCGTAGTGCGACGTCAGGTCGGGCAGGATTTCGGTGTCGTTGCGCTCTTCGATCCACCGTTCGCGCAACGCGGATAGACCTTTTAGTAGGTCGATGGTCGCGGTCGGGTCGGTGTAGGGGCCGGAGGTGTCATATATAGAGATAGGCGGATTTTCTTCCGGTGTCGCCGATGTGTGCGTGGAAGTCTGCTGCACTTCACGCATGCCGACGCGAATGTCCGGGCGCGAGCCGGTGATGTAGATCTTGCGCGAGTTAGGGTATGGGCGCGTGGCTTCGTCGGATAGGGCCGCGGCTTTCTTAATAAAGTCTTTGGGAATGGCGCTCATCGCTTGCTCCTCGCCCGGGTGGGGGCGGAAAAACGGGCGTAGGCGCGATCTTTATATAGAAGTAGGTATATATAGAGAGGCTTTCCTACGCCGGGGTTAACCGGATCAGGTTCGAAGGGTATGTCTCAGCCCAGTCGTTGTCCGGGCACCCCTAGCCGATGGGGCAAGTTAGAGGATCGAGGGGGTGAATGCAACTGAACGGTGATTAACCCCCTCTCCCCGTTCCCCTCCCCCGCGAGGGGGGAGGGGAACGCAGCGTTTAGTGAGTGGCACTTGCTTGTCTGCCTTTGTTAAACGGCTTAGGCTACGGCGCCTCGGCCCCACCCCGACCATAATTTATGCAAGCCATGAACTTAACAATCTCCCGCCGCAAAATGTTGGATCAGCAGATTCGACCATGGGATGTCCGCGAGGAACGCCTGCTCAGTATCATCGCCGGCTCGCCGCGCGAGGACTACATGTTGCCGGAGCATCGCAACCTCGCTTACGTCGACATGAGTCTACCGATCGGCTTCGATCAAGTGACGATGGCACCGAAGCTCGAAGCGCGGTTGATACAGTCGTTGGATCTCACATCGAAAGATAAGGTGCTCGAAATCGGCACCGGCAGCGGATACGTTACCGCCCTATTGGCGCAGCTTGCCAACCACGTGCACAGCGTTGAAATCATTCCCGCGCTGGCGCAACAGGCGAAGAAGAAGCTCGCCGAGCACAACATCCGTAACGTAACGATCGAAATCGGCGACGCTGCGCGCGGTTGGGCGAAGCATGCGCCCTATGATGCGATCTTCGTCGGTGGCTCGTTGCCGTTACCGCCCGACGCCATCAAAGAACAGCTCGCCCCCGGCGCACGCATGGTTGTCATCGTCGGTCGCACACCGGCGATGGACGCGCGGCGGATTGCGCGAGTCGCGCATGGTTGGGACGAAGAGTCGATGTTCGAGACGGTCGTGCCAGCGTTAGTCAATGCGCCCGAACCCGCGAAGTTTATTTTTTAAAGTCGTTGTCTGATGGCGACCTCTACACGTTAATTAAACTCCGCTGACACAGTTTTATCGTTGACACGGTGCTTGCACGACGTTAGCTTGTCGCGCCCACGGTGATGATTCACCGTGGAGTTTAAACGGTGGCCAAGGACGGCGATCGCGGTAACCCCCGTTGTCGTATTGTCGTTTGTTTTGCCCCCACTTTTTTTAATTAGCGGATTCAAGGATGAAAATATGCGCCGTAAAAATCTGGACACGACTACCGCAGCATTAGCAGCACTGTTCATCGCTTGCTCGATCGCCACGATGGCGCATGCCATCGCCGACAACTTGGACGAAAAGCCCAAGACCGTGTTGGACGCACGAACAAGAAGCATGCTGGCTAAACAACGTGCAAAAGAGTTCATCGGCAAACAGGAAAAAGCGCTGCACGATAAACTTCGCAGCCCGACGAACAAGGTCGATGGCAGCACCGTTATCGGCATCTGGGCGCAACTTCCGCGCGAACAGTTGCAGTTCGATCAATCCGCCGAGGACGCCGGCTTGGCGATCCAGACGGAAATCTCCGCCAAGTACCACCAAAACGCGACGCGCGCGATTGCCGAGTTCATCGAATCGCGCGGCGGCAAGATCGAATATCAAGCGCAACATGCGCCGTTGGTAATCGCCGCCGTCCCCAACAAAATCGTTCCCCAGCTGGAACGACGTGCCGACGTAGAAACGCTGTATCTCGGCCGCGAATACAAACCCAATAGCGATCTGCCGCCGACGGCAGTCAACACGCCATCGAACGACACCGATGCCGCCGTTCCCGTTGCCGGCGAAAACGGCCATCAGATCGTTGGCCATCCGTCGTTCGCCGATGGCAGCTACTGCGATCCGACGTTCGCACCCAGCAACTCACCAACCATCGACACCGATACCGACGCTATCGCCAACACCGACGCCGCTTACCTCATCAGAACCAAGCGCGCGATCAGCAGCGATACCCTGCGTTTAAGCGACTCGCACATCATTGCGTGTACCGAGTGGGCCATCAACAACGGCGCGCGCGTTCTTAACTACAACTTCGACTTCTATTCGAGCAGCACGATGGTGGCGCTCGATCGCTACGTCGACTATGTCGTGCGTCACCGGGTGGTGGCGATGGCACAACCGACCATCAATCTCGTCGGCCAGTGCGTGATTGCCCATCGCAATGTATCGAGCTCGGCCAAGGGTGGCCCGGTCATTGAGCAAGTCGTTCCGGCCAAAGACAGCGAGCTCGAATCGGCGGTCAAGGTGAACTTCTCGCTCCAGCGTGGACAATTTCCGGTCGCGCTTTCGAGCCTACGACTGGCGATCGACGGCACCGATGTCACGCCGCGGGCGCGCATTACCGCAACGAACGAGGGTCCGGCGCGTTCGGGTGAAATTTCGTTTACGCCGCATACGGACATGCCGGACGGCAGACACACCGCCCAAGTGAATTTCACCGATACTCGCGGTAATTCCTCGTGTTATCAGTGGACGTTCTACGTGGACAAACGCTAGTGAGCTTGTCTGTCCCCAATAAACGGCTTAGGCTACGCGCCGCTCGTTCCAACGTCGGTGCCTTTTTTACCATGATGATTCAACCCATTGCCGCCCAACAATTACAAGAATGGCTCGCTCGCGACAGCGAGCAACCGGTCGTGCTGGATGTTCGCGAAGCGTGGGAACTGCAGAAGTGTGCGCTGCCGCAAGCGACGCATATTCCGATGGGGCAGATTCCGGCGCGCGTCGGCGAGCTCGACAAGAACGCCGATATCGTCGTCATGTGTCATCACGGCATGCGCAGCTTTCAAGTCGCGAACTACTTGGCGCGTGTCGGCTTTGGCAAGGTCTACAACTTAACGGGCGGGATTCACGCTTGGGCGACGCAAGTCGATCCCAATATGGCGAAATACTAAAACAGCCAACGGTCGGCGACGCGCCTTGCGCCGCCGACCGTTGGCTGGACGATTAGAGATGGAACGCCAGATTCAACTGCAACGACTCCACGTTGTCGCGCTCGACCAGCTCAACGCGTAGCTGCGTTTGCGGGTTCAAGTTGAAGCCGACGCCAGCGCCGAACATCAATCCGTCGTCGTCACCGAAGTCAAAACCGACACGTCCGAGTATCTCGGTTTGCGGGCTCATCACGAAATGGAATACACCAGCCGACCACAATCCCTTGGCGCGCGCATCCGCTTTTGCGCAGATGTCGATGCCGACGGCATTGACGCACTCCTCAACTTCCATCTCGCCGGTATCCATGTAGCCGGCTTCGACGTCGAAGTTGATATTGTTGGCAATGGCACCGAATTTGTAACCACCGAAGAACTGGTAGCCGAAGCCGGTATCGGAATTGTCGACCTCGTTCAAGCTGGCGCCGACACCGAAGAAAACCTGCTGCGGATCGAAGCCGCCGTCGGCGGCCATTGCGGATGAGAAGGTGATGGTAAGCAGAACAGCTGCCAGTGATCTGGCGATGGTTGTTTTCATTTTTGCTCCAATTATTGTTATTGCGGCGAATCAGCGGCGCAATTTCTACCGGGTTGAGACGAAAGATAATAGCGGTGGTTCAGGCAGGCATCGGTTTCTCCGAACCGTCCATCGGATTATGTGGTAATTTCGCGGCTATTGGCGGGCGGTAACAGCGTTTCGATCAGTTTCAGCGTGCGCGCCAATGCGCCGCGGTTCTCTTCGATCAAGCGCTTGCCGGCCTCGCCCGCCTCGAATCGGCGGTTGGCGTTACCGAGGAAATCGGCGAGCGCCGGCGCGAGCTGTTCGACATTGGCAACCTGCGTACCGGCGCCGCGCTCGAGCGTGAGCCGAGCGATGTCGACGAAGTTGAACATGTGCGGACCGAAGACCGTGGGCGTGCCGACAGCGGCGGCTTCGAGTACGTTGTGTCCGCCGGTGGGTACCAGGCTGCCGCCGACATAAGCGACGTCGACCGCGCCGTAAAACAATTGCAGCTCGCCCATGGTGTCGCCGATCAAGACATCCACCGACGAATCGATCATCGTGCGCTCGCTGCGCAGCGCCACGCGACAACCTTGCCGCTTCGCCAAACGGGCGACGGCGCCGAAGCGCTCTGGATGACGCGGGACTAGCACGAGCAACTGGTTAGGAAAGCGCGCATTGAGTTGCGCGCGTGCCTGCAAAATTAACTCCTCCTCGCCTTCGTGGGTGCTGGCCGCGAGCCATACCGGTCGAATGCGGCCCCACTCGCCGCGCAACAGCTCGGCCGCCTCGCGCAAACTGGCCGACAAGTTCACGTCGAATTTGATGCTGCCAGTCACATGAATCGACGCCGCCGGCGCACCCAATTGCTGCAGGCGATCGGCGTCCGCTTGCGATTGCGCCGCCAACACCGCGGCTTGCGCCAAGGTCGCGGCGGTCATGCGCTGCACTTTTAGGTAACGCTGGAACGCCGATTCGGAGATGCGCATGTTCGCCACCACGATCGGAATCGAGCGCGCCCGGCATTCGCGGAAAATATTCGGCCAGAGCTCGGTCTCCATCATGATGGCGATATCGGGTCGCGCCTGATCCAAAAAACGCCTGACTGCACCGGGCAAATCGTACGGCACGTAGCAATGGGCGACATCGTCGCCGAACAGCGCTTGCACTTGCTCCGAGCCGGTTGGCGTCATGGTGGTCACCAGTACGCGATGCTCCGGATAACGCGCCGCCAGCGCCTTAATCAGCGGCGCCGCCGCGCGCGCTTCGCCGACGGAAACAGCGTGCAGCCACAACACCCGCAAAGCACGTATCGGCGGAATGCGACCGAAACGCTCGGGAATACGCTGCCAATAACCGCGATTGCGAAAGCCGCGCCAATAGAGCCGGAGCGTGATGAACGGAACCAACAAGCGCAGCAATAAGGTGTAAAGCCGCATCATCATGACAACACCCCGAGCTGCGCGAGTGCGCGCGTTACATCATTTAGGTTTGGCGGAGCGCCTTGGCCACCGAGGCTGACGACGCTCGCCGGGTTCGTCGGCAGCAGCCCGGTCAAATGCGGCGAGCTGTCGATATACAACGCCACGGTCGGACGACCGAGAGCGGCGGCGAGGTGTACCAAGCCGGTATCGACCCCGACTACCGCCGCCGCCCGATCAAGCACGGTTGCCAATTCGCGCAAGCGCAAGCGCGGTGCCACAACAGCGCCCGCCACTTGCTCGGCGAGACGACGCGCGCGGGCCTGTTCGTGGGCGCCGCCCCACGGGAAAAACGGCGTCAACCCCTGGCGCATTAGTGCGTGGCCGAGTGCAACCCAGTCGGCATCGGGCCAGCGCTTGGAATCGCGGCTGGTGGCATGCAGGCAAACGGCATAACGCGCCGGCAACGTACCGGCGAGCGCGGCCTCGGCCGGCACACGTAAACCGTAATCCGGCGGCGGCGTCGGCAAAGCATAGCCGAACGCCTGCGCTGCTAAATCGCGATTGCGCACGACCGCGTGCCGACCGCGCGCGACGTTATAGGTACGCTGATAAAACCGAGCGGCGTTGCGCTCACGCACGGTCGCCGCGTTCTGGCCGCTGATGGGCGCGCCGGCCAAACGGGCGATGATCGCGCTCTTCAGTAAACCCTGCGTATCGAGCACGGCGTCGTAGCGCACTGTGCGCAGCGTCTTCCGCAATGTGCCGATCTCGCGCCAAGTCGACGGCGCCCACAACCGCCGGCGCCAACGGCGCACCGCCACCGGAATTACACGCGTGACGCCGGGGTGCAGCGCTGGGATATCGGTAAAGCCTTCCTCGACCACCCAATCGATTTGCGCGCCGGGCACATGCGCCACGAGATCGGTAACGATGGGAAGGTTGTGAACCACGTCCCCCAAGGACGATGTCTTTATTATCAGAATGCGGGGCATAGGTTATTTTCGCACAGTAATCGCCGACTACGGCAACGCTTCGTCGCAGGATAAGCACAACTCGCGGGCGACTTTTCCGGAAATTCTCATACAATACGCCGCATGTCAGAACCGCTCTCGGTGGTGGTGATCACCCGCAACGTCGAACGCGAGCTGCCCGCTTGCCTTGCCAGCGTCGCGTTCGCCGAGGAACGCCTGGTCATCGATTCCGGCAGTACCGACCACACGCGCGCCGTCGCCGAACGTTTGGGCGCGCGCGTGCTGCAGCAAGACTGGCTCGGTTACGGGCGGCAAAAACAATTCGGCGTCACCCAGGCACGGCACCGCTGGGTACTGTGCATCGATGCCGATGAGCGCGTTACCGCCGAGTTACGTACCTGCATTCAAGCCGTGCTGCAGGCGCCCCGCTTCAGCGCTTACGCCATGCCACGCTGCAACCGCTTCATGGGCCGCTGGCTGCGACACGGCGAAGGTTATCCGGATTGGAGCGTGCGCTTGTTCGACCGCGACCGTGGTGCCTGGAGCAATGATCCGGTACACGAGAAAGTCGTCACCAACGAATCGATCGGCCGACTCGACGGCGATCTGTTGCACGAATCGGAAAACGGACTCGCCGATTACCTCGCCAAGCAAAATCGTTACACGACGCTGCAAGCGGAAATGTTGTATGCCCGCGGCAAACGCGCTCGCCTCGGCAAACTTGTTATTGGACCGATGTTTCGTTTCGTGAAGTTTTACGTTTTGCGGCGCGGATTTCTCGACGGCGTTCCGGGGTTGGTGCACATCGCCATCGGCTGTTGGAACAGTTTCACCAAGTACGCGAAGCTGCGCGAGCGTTACCTTACGACGCCACGTTCGCCGGTGCCGGCGAACGAACGAGTTGTTGATAAGCCGCAAACGCCTGATCCACGCTGATATCGCCGACTTCCCGGCTCGGCGGCTGCAGTAACACGTGCGGCACGCCCCAGGGATACCAATGGGTGGCCTCGGACTTACCAAAGAAACAAAGAATCGGCTTACCGAGCGCCGCCGCGAGGTGCATGGCGCCGCCGTCGCTGCAGATCACGCGATCGCAGGCCGACAAGCCACCGATGAGCTGCGCCAACTGATCGGTGGGATAGCCAACGATAGGAACATCGGCCAACCCTTGCAGAATCGTGCGCGCTTTGGCGTCGTCGCCCGGGTGCAACGCATTGTCGGCCGCGCCCGGCGACCAGAATAAAACAAACACCGCCTTTTCGGCGTCATGAATTCGGCGGATCAATTCGATCACGCGCGCCTCGATCCAGCGATTGCTCGGCTTGCGAGCACTGATATGCACGGCGATGCGCGGTCGACCGCTGGCGCCGGCGCGTGCTTCGATCGATGCCGCCGCTCGCTGATGCTCGGCCGGATCGGCGACGACGCACATTGCTGGCGGCTTACTGCGAATACCAAACGGCGTCAGCAACCGGTACATGTTCTCCACTTCGTGCAGCGGCAACTTGTCGGCCGCGACCGGCAAATCGACACCGCGCAATACCTGCCCTTGCGAGTTGGCAAAAGCGACGATATGACGCGGCCGCAATTTGCGCGCCAGCGCCACCGTGCGGTGCGTGCCGCCGTGACCGACAACGACCATGTAATCGAACCGCCGCCGCCGTAGCCGCCAGAGCAAGGCGATGTAGCCGCCAATGATGGCCCAACGGCTCTGTCCGGCGGCGCGATGCTTGAGCTTGGTGTATACGTGAACTTCGTCGACGTCCGGATGGCGATTGAGCACGGCGGCGTTGTAGCTGTTCACCAACGTTTCGATCCGTGCGTTCGGAAAACGCTGTCGTAGCGCGCGCAACAGCGGCGTTGTGCAAACGAGGTCGCCGATATTTTCGCGACGAATAACGAGAATCCGAAGTGCCGCCTGCGGATCGGCTACCGACATCAATCCGTCCCTTTAGCGAGCCGCTGCCGCCGGCGAAACGCGGCATAGCCGAGCGTCATCCCCAGTAACGACCAGAACAGCAGCGAATTTTCGCGCGAGAAGAACATATCGGTCATATTCTTTACGATCACGCCGGCCACCAATGCAAGCCCCGCCGCGCCAACCCGCATGAGCTGCACGTCCGGATCGCGATAGATCCGCCATAAGTGGCGGATGATGGCGCCGAACAACAAGAACAGCACCAGCACGCCGAAAATGCCGAGCTGCATGCCGTAGTGGAGAATCAGGTTGTGCGGGTGCCAGAAGGTCGGATCGACCTTTGCCAGCTCCGGATATGCCGTACTAAATGAACGCAGACCGAAGCCTAGCCCGGTCCACGGTTGCTCCCAAAAGTGGGTGCTGATAAAGCTCCAGATCTGCAGCCGCGGATCGTGCGAGGCGGTTTGCTCGACGACCACGAAGATATCGCTGATTTCGTTGGCACCCGCCAATTGCATGCGATGCCGCAGAACGAACAGCAAAGCGACAACGCTTGCAACACAACCGCCAACCAGGGAGTACAGGATTAACCGCCGTCGCTTACGATCGGCCGTGCGCGCAGACAGCAAACCAAAAAACACGAGCGCCGACGAAACTAGCGCAATCCAGAAGATTCGGTTGCCGGTGGCAAAGGCCGTCACCAACAATAATGCCATGATGATGCCCATGAGCGCCTTGCGCGACGAACTAAAGCGCGGATCGAGCAGCGACAACAAGAAGAACGGGAACACGCTAACGATAAAAGTGGTATAGGAACCGACACCGGGATAAAGATAACGGATGTACCTGATGGTATCGCCGTGATACCACGCCACCAGCGCCCCTATCAATATGAAGCTCGCCGATAGCCACAACCAGTTCATCCAGCGTTGCCAGGTTGCGTCGTCACGCGTTTGGCTGAAAAACACGAAGTACGCGAGGATCGTATAGAAAATTTCGTTTTTTATTTCACTAAATGAATAAGCGACATGTTTGGTCCAAAGCAACGATATCAGCGCCAGCCCGGTCCATAACAGTAGCGGAATCTTTAGCGGCAATGGCGGCATGTCGGTTCGCTGCACAATCATCGCGCTGACGAGCCCCATGCATCCCAGCGCTATCAGCCGCAAGCTAACGGTGTGCGGCAGTGGCAGTACTACCAGAAACATGCCCACTAGCAGAACAAAAGCACGCTCAAGATAAGTAACTGGGAAAAAATGTCGTTGCGGAAAAGTAATGGCCATGTCGAATTTTAGGCTGTGACTAACCGCTCGGTTGCTTTATCAGCGGTTAGTCTGATTGAGTCGATTACGCTTAATGGACGCCAGGTCGGACCAAATTATTTACTCCACGGCCCACCGAATTTCCCCAGCCTTTGCATGATATTAGCACGCGCTTTTCGACTTCCGTGTCGCGATAGCGAAACACGATAACCTATCGCCGGATCAATTGCAGAACAGCCCATATGCCCGACAAACGCTTTAAGCGCCGTCGACCTCTACAAGCGGTCCTTGGCCTGTGGGATTGAGCCATCGCTCACCGGCGTTTTACGCCGGCGTCACCGATTGCTTGTAGTCGTACCGACAATCCTTGTTGTACCGCATCGAAAACTCGGTCGACCGTGATCTCCGCATTCGATGCAGATCCGTCGCAATTATAGAGACGCGGATGATTGACCGCTAAAAAACACGGATGTTCCAACGGCCCACATAAGCGACTGGGGGAAAGACAGTGAAAAACACCGACCAACGGGATATCGAACGTACTCATGATATGCGTCGGCCCGGTATCGATCCCCACATAAATGTCTGTCAGGCTCATAATCGCCGCCGTTTGCCGCAATGTTAAGCAGCCGGCGTACAACGTCGCGCGATCACCCAACCGCTGTTTGAGCCAATCGGTCCGGCTTTGTTCGTCGTTGCCGCCATATATAAGGAATTGCGCCTGCGGCCAGGACTGCATTATCCGTTCTGCCAGACCGGCGAAAGATTCAACCGGCCAGTCGCGGTACGACTTTGTCGGAAAGCTGGCCAGTTGCAGGCCGACGATTGGGCCTGCCCCCGCCGGCAAATCGCCGGCGAGCCGCTGCTTCGCCCAATCGCGCTCGGCTAGATCGACACAATAGGCCAGCCGCAAACCGGCGGGCGGAATGCCTAACGCGTCGGTCAAACATAACCGTTGCTGCACGACATGCACATCGCCGTGCGTCGGCGGCGCTTCGACCGCTCGATACAGTCGCTTATTCAGTGCCGAATCTTTTTGCCGATAGGCGACAACCCGTTTGGCAACGCGCAGTGCATAAGCGACAAGCGCTTCGTCAAAGCCATAAACCACCGCGTAATCGTAACGACGCCGGCCCATCCAGCCACGAAAAGGGGCCGACTTCTTGGAAATTTTTCCGACCTCGGCAAGAAACGGTAGGCCGTTCAACACTTCCACCCGCCGATGATGGCCGAGCGCGGTAATTCGGCAACCCGGATAAGCCGCGGCAACCGCGCGCATTGCCGGTGTGGTGAACACGGTATCGCCGATCCGAGCGACGTTGATAAACAAAAAGGACGGAGCGGATTCAGGCGTAGCCATGGACGAACGTTGCATGTTCCTGTTTTAGCTCTCTTCGACGCCACTTATGACGAACGTTTCTCGCCGGCGGAATACCACGCCTTAAAATATTTAAGAAAGGTGTACAAAAACGCATACACGCCGCTGACAACGCCGACACGGCCATCCTTCCAAGACTTCTTGAAAAAGTACCACTTGATGAACGCAAACCAAGGATTCAGAAACGCCCGCGCCAGCGACGGCGACACCTTGCGGAATTGGCATAAGCGGCTGGTATAAGCATTGAGCTTATGAAACACCTCGTGCAGCGAATAGAAAGTGTCGTGCGCTACGTGCCCGGCGATCACGCGGGTCGAATCGAAACCCATGACTTTGTCGTCGACCGGCGAGTCGTTGAAGCGCGCACGACCGCGGTGAAACAGCCGGACCGGGTAATCGGGCGAGCTGACGGGGTAAATCGCATGTACTGGTCGATTCAACACGCGCCAGAAACGCGAAATACGGTACGCCACCGACTCGTCGTTTAGTTCGTTCTGCTTTAACGTGCGAATGTTTACTACGGTCGCATCGTCGAGCACTTCGTCGCTGTCCATGCACAGCACCCAGTTATGGCGCGCGAGCGTGGTCGCGTAATTCATCTGATCGGCGTGGGTCGTGTACTTGCGGTAAGTCGACTTGACGCCATTCGCGGCAAGAATAACTAACGTTTTGTCGCTGCTGCCCGAGTCGACGACGATCAACTCGTCGGCAATTTGCAACAACGGCTTCAGACACTCCTCGAGCAAGCGCTCGGAGTTGAATGTCAGCAGGCAAACGGAGAGCGATTTCATGCAGCGATTAACACGGAAATTTATTCACTTTCATTTTATTGCCGACTTTTCGGCCAACAGCGATCCATAGAGATCGATCAACAGGCGCGACATCGATTCTAGCGTCAATCCTTCAACCGCTGCCCGCGCTGCCTGTGCCATCGGTGCACGGTCAATCATGGCGGCGACGGCACGCATGTGCTCGGTCAGCTGCGCGACGTCGAGCGCATCGGCGACGTAACCGTTGACGCGCGGCGTTATAAGCTCGGCAGCGCCGCATTTTGTGCTCGTAATCACCGGCAATCCGCTGGCCATGGCTTCGACGACGACATTCGGAAACGGATCGTACAGCGTCGGTAACGTCAGTGCATCGGCCGCGCCGTAGTACGGTTTGACGTCGGATTGGACGCCGAGAAATTGCACGCGCCCGGCGATACCCAAGGTCTGTGCCTGGCGTTCGTAGTGTTTGCCGCTTTTATCGCGGCCGACGACCAGCAACCGGCAGCTATCGGGCAGTCGCGCCAGCGCTTGCAGCGCCCGCGCCAATCCCTTGCGCTCGAAGCCGGAGCCGACGAACAGAAACAGCGTCGCCGACTCGGGAATGCCGCAACGCGCCCGCACCTCGGCACGCTGCTGCTTTAACCGCGGATGAAACGCGTCGGTATCGACGCCGTTGCGGATGACGTGCAGCTTTTCGACCGGTACGCCGAAATGGCGCACGATTTCCTGCCGCACCATCGCCGAATTGCAGATCACCGCGCGCAACTGTGCGCTCTGAAACATGCGGCACTCGGCGGACAGTACGTAACGGTGGTAGGGATTGATCTCGTTCAACAGACGACCGACCGGACTCACCGTCAACGCCCGCAGGTTAAGCCATTCGCGGTGCACGCCATCGCCGGCGCGATAGATATCGCAGCCGTAAATACGTTCGTGCGATTGAACCAAGT
This sequence comes from Gammaproteobacteria bacterium, assembly GCA_016199745.1. NCBI lineage: Bacteria > Pseudomonadati > Pseudomonadota > Gammaproteobacteria > Gammaproteobacteria bacterium. Next base: position 4,681 of record JACQFZ010000012.1, on the reverse strand, counting down.
CGAATTGACGAGTCGCGGTCAATCGGCGCACTGCATGCGCAAACGACCAGTCGCGCCAGCAACGGCCGAGGTAGAACGGGTTGCAGGTTAGCGTTTCGTAGCCCGGCGTACCGCGCCACTTGCGCGCGATCAACGTTACACCGACGCCCTGCTGCCGCAGCGATTCGAGCGCGCGAGCGACGAAACGCTCAGCGCCGCCGTCGTCGGTGTAGCGCTGTCGAACGATCGCAAGCGACAGCGGCTTCACGCGATCTGGCGTACGGCGGTGAGCACTTGCTCGACACTAATAACACTCATGCATTCGGAAAATTTTCCCTGGCCGCAACCATCGAGCCCGCACGGTCGGCAGGAATGGTCGGAAGTCAGAATACGCGAGGTCACTTTCCACGGACCCCATTCGAGATCGCCGCTTGGGCCGAACAACGCCACCGTCGGCGTACCCATCGCCGCGGCGATATGCATCGGCACCGAATCGACGCCGATGAAACATTTGGCGCGCGCAGTGAGCGCCGCCAACTGCTTGAGCGACAAACCGCCGGACAGATCGACCACCGGCGTACGCACGCTGCGCAACACCGCGCGCACGAACTGCAGTTCCTGCTCCGCCGGCGCCGCGGTAATCACTACGCGCTCGCCGGTTGATTGCAACGACTCGATCAACGCGGCGTACTTGTCGACTTCCCAGGTTTTAAAAAACCAGCGCGAAGTCGGATGCAGATGAATGAACTGGCGCGGCGCCAAGCCCGATTGCCGCAGCAAATCGTCGACCGACAACTCGGCATCGGCCCCCGGCACGAGCGTCAGCCGGCGCTCGTCCGGACCGGGATAAATACCGATGCGCCGCAATGCGTCGAGATGTAGCTCGACGCGATGGCGCGGCTTGGCCGGTATCTTATAAGTATGCGAAAAGCTGCCGTGCCAAAAACGGCCGCGGCGCTCGTAGCTTTGCGCTACGCGGATGTGCGGCGTTAGCCATTGCGCGAGTAAGGCCCCGCGGTAGCTCTCGGTCAAATGAATCAGCAAATCGTAACGGCGCGCGCGCAATTGCTTGAGCAGTTGCCACTCGTGGCCGAGCCGGGCGAACGGCGTTTCCTTTTTCCAGGCGCGGTCGATGGTGTGGACGTTCGCGATCGCCGGATGCAGGGTCAACATCTCGCGCGTGTCGTGATACACCAACGCGTCGAGCTCGAGATGCGGCGCGTGGCTTTTCAAGACGCTGAATACCGGCGAGGTGAGCAACACGTCGCCGTGATGCCGCAGCTTTACCACCAGCACGCGCGACATCTCGGTGAGATCGACTGCGTCTTTGAGCAAGTGCGTGGTCGCGCTACTCATGCCCGCCGATCTCGGCCAACGCCGATTGCACCTGCGCCGGTGCAATATCGAACAAGCAGCGCAAATGCCCGAGCGGGCACTCGCGCTCGAAGCACGGACTGCAGGAAACGCCGAGATAAACCACACGCGCACGCGTGCTCAACGGCGGCGTATGCCGCGGATCGGACGAGCCGAAGATCGCCACCATCGGCCGGTTGAGCGCCGCGGCGATGTGCATCAGCCCGGAATCGTTGCTGACCACAGCGGTCACCAGCGCCAACAGATCGATCGCCTCGCCCAGCCGCGTATGACCGGCGAGATCGACGCAGCGGCCGTGCGTTAACCGCTGGATCTCGCGCGTCGTTTCCGAATCTTTTTCCGAGCCGAACAGCCAAACGTCCCACCCCTCGTTGAGCTTTGCGTTAGCGAGGTCGGCATAGTACTCCTCCGGCCAGCGCTTGGCCGAACCGTATTCCGCGCCCGGCGCCAGCGCCAGGATCGGCTTGCCGGACAGACTTATATTAAGCCGCGCCAACGCCGTTTTGGCCTCGTCGGCCTTGGCGATCAAGCGCGGCGGCGGCAGATCGTTCGGCAACGGCTCGTTAGCCGGCAACCCCAGCGCCGCGAACCGATCGACCATGCGCAACAGCTTCTTTTCATCCAACCGGCGCATGTCGTTTAACAAACCATAACGCAACTCGCCGACGTAGCCGGTCCGTTGCCGTATACGCGCCGCGAATGGAACGAGCGCCGACTTGAGCGAGTTCGGCAACACGATCGCCCAATCGTACTGCCGGCGGCGCAAGGTGCGGCCGATGCGCAACCGTTCTAATAGATCGAGCCGACCGTGCGCAAACGGTGCAGCGATCGTATCGTCCACCTCCGGCATGCGCGTCAACAGCGGCTCGGTCCAAGCGGGCGCAAGCACGTGCAGCTCGGCCAACGGATGGCGCTGTTTCAAGAGTCTGAACAAGCTCTGCGCCATGACCATGTCGCCGATCCAGGCCGGACCAATAATAAGTATCTTCACAGTTGATCGAGCGGGCTCAACACGCCCTTGCCGCCGCGATTGAGAACGTGGGTGTAAATCATGGTCGTACTGACATCGGAATGCCCGAGCAGTTCTTGTACGGTACGAATGTCGTAGCCACCTTGCAACAAATGCGTGGCAAATGAATGACGCAACGTATGCGGCGTCGCCGGCTTAGCCAACGCTGCATCTCGAACCGCTTGCTTGATCGCGCGTTGCAGCACCTGCTCGTTGACATGATGGCGCTGGATGACGCCGCTGCGCGGATCGGTCGACGCCTTGGTCGCGGGAAAGACGTATTGCCAACACCACTCGCGATTGGCGTTGGGATATTTTTTCTCCAAGGCATAGGGCAGGTACACCGTACCGTGTCCTTGCTCGATCTCCTGGCGATGCAACGCGTGCACTTGCTCGATATGCTGCTTCAGCGAAACAATCACCGCCGCCGGCAACATCGTCACCCGATCTTTCAACCCCTTGCCGTCACGCACGATAATTTGCTTGTGTCCGAAATCCACGTCCTTCACCCGCAGTCGCACACACTCCATCAATCGCAAACCGGAACCGTACAACAAACTCGCCATCAACCAGTACGTTCCCGACAAACGCGACAGCACTGCCTGCACCTCCGCTTGCGTCAACACCACCGGCAACCGCTTCGACACTTTCGCCTGCTCGACGTCATCGAGCCAAGGCAATTCTTGGTTCAACACTTCGCGGTAAAGAAATAGCAACGCCGATTTCGCTTGGTTCTGCGTCGACGCCGACACCTTGCCGACAACCGCCAGGTGCGTCAAAAACGCCTCCACCTCGCGCGCCCCCAATGTCGACGGATGCTGTTTATTAAAATAGAAGATGAAACGCCGAATCCAATCGACATACGCATGCTCGGTACGAATGCTGTAGTGCTTCAGCCGAATCTTCCCCCGCACCTGATCGAGCAGCCGAGGCGCTTGTGCCATTGACGTATCTTGCGGTTCCATTAGGCGGTGCTAAAATTTTCTAAGTTTATGAATATATGTCGTTATCATATCCCGAACAAGAATTTAGAATTGTATTGACGCAATATTTTGCGTCAAATGGGACATCTACTTTCGTTAAGCGGCAGGAAAATTCATGACTCAAGTCATTCCGGTCGAAATCGGATGCCAACCAAGCCCATCGGGTTCCGGTGAGTTGATTGTTCAAGATTGTGAATCCACATTTGTAGTGTTTATCGCGATCGATACCAAAAAGTCTGTCCGTGGCTACTTGGAAGACAAGGGAATCGCGGTGGTCGAATGCCTGGGGTCTTGCCAGACAAAGCACGGATACCCGAACGATGACGGACGAGATGAACATCCACTTTTTAACTTCGGTTTATCGAGAGTGCACGGAATTTCAGAAGTTGAGAATTCACCTTGGGTGACGGAAGTAGCAAAGCAAATGACGGAAACGACTCGCCGTATTTGGGGTACCCCCGAAACAAAGAAACAAAGAAAACTGAGACACTTCATTTTCAAATTCAAGGAATCGACCTTTGAGTGTATTGCTTCTGACTTGACCGTTTCCTTTCATACCGAGCCGTATACAGAGGTGGTGAAAAAACTTCTACAGAAGGTGAGTTCGTGAACAAAGGCCGCTTAACAAGGCGCTCGAACTGACGCCGTGGGACAGCGGCGCGTTTCCTGACACTCCGCGCCCGGCGCGGCTCAGCTCTGCGTTAGGTGGCATCTTCGTAATGCAAGTGAACTATCGGTTTGCAAAAGAGGCGGACGTCCCGGGTATCGCTCCACTCTGGGAGGAAGGTATGGCCGTTCATGCACCGTTTGATCCACGATTTCCACTTTGCGAGAACGCTGATGAGCTGTTCGTGAAGTTCATTCATGCAAAGATCATCGATCCAGACGCTATCGTGCTCGTCGCTGAAATGGCGAACACCCTCGTTGGGTATTGCTTGGCGCACATTGCGATGCATCCGCCCATCTTTACCAGACGGCCATTTGGATACATCGACGATTTAATGGTGTCGTCTCTTTATCGACGGCGTGGGATTGGGCAATCACTATTCAACGCGGTTGCGAAGGCTATAAGGAGCCGAGGCGTGAGAAATATCGAGGTTTCTTTTATGTCGCAAAATGACATGTCTCGATCGTTCTGGCGGAAACTTGGATTCATTACTCGGCTTGAAACAGCTCGTCTCGAATTTAATGCCCCCTAATCGGGTAAGGGCCGGCATCTAACCGGCCCTCCCCACACCACCTAGCATGCGGGTCCGCACTAGGCGGTTGAAGCAGGGTAATGAAAACGAGTCCACTGGTCTTTGATCGACACCAACCCTTGTTCCTTGAGCCACGC
>JACQFZ010000011.1 GCA_016199745.1 Gammaproteobacteria bacterium | reverse complement strand
TGGAACGCAAGAAATCCAGATATTTGGCTGCCAGCGGATTCGCCCTGCCCTTGGCCGTGACGATAGCGCCCTGCTCGATGCGCGGATAAAGCGCTGCAGGCACTTTCCATACGCTATTCGACGCGGCATTCCTGATATGTGCGCTGCCGACCAGTCCGACCTGCGCATTGCCGGTGCTGATGAATTGCGCAGTCTGGGCGATATTCTCGCCCAGCACCAGCTTCGGCTTGATCGAATCCCACAGGCCTGCCTGCTGCAGTGCCGCCCTGGCAGCACGGCCGTAAGGCGCCAGATCGGCCGCCGCCACCTGCAGTACCGGGGCGGCCTGCGCTGCGGGCAGCGCTGAGGTGGCGGCAACAGGGCTCAGCGTCAGTGCCAGCAGGCTGCGCGAGAAGCGGCGCATCAGATACGTCAAGCGATATTCTTATTCAGGGATGGGTGAGCTGCTGATTGTAACCTTGCCTATCCGGTTGATTGCCAAAGTGGTGATTCGCTGCTAAATTGCCTGTATGGACCCCCGCGGCTTCCCGACGACGCTCCCAGAATTTCAGACGGTCTTTCCCGATGACGCAGCTTGCGCAAGATACCTTGAACACCTGCGGTGGCCGCACGGGTTTACGTGTATGAAATGCGGAAGCATCGGTGAGCCGTACCGATTCGCCAAGCGAAGGTCGGTCGTCTTGCGGTGCCGCGCCTGCCAAGCCAATATCTCGCTCATGGCTGGCACGGTCATGCAAGATAGTCACACGCCGTTGTCTACATGGTTCTGGGGCGCTTACCTTGTAACGACACAGACGCCCGGCCAGTCTGCGGTGCAATTTCAGCGGCAGCTTGGGCTGCGGCGCTACGAGACAGCGTTCCAAATTCTCCACAAGCTCCGCGCTGGCATGGTACGGCCGGAACGTGACGCTATTGGATCCCAGTATCCGGTCGAAGTGGATGAGGCACTTGTGGGCGGCCGCACAAAGGGAGAGGGCCGTGGTGTCCACCATAAGGCGACGGTCGCTGGAGCCATCGAGGTACGCCCACGGCCGGCCGGCGCTAATGGAGCAAAGCCCAAGAGAGCCGTCTATGCAGGAAGATTGCGGCTGCGCCTTGTGCCAAACCGTGGCGCCAAGACTCTCACGGGATTCGTGCAAGAGAATGTGGCAAAGGGCGCTGTTGTACGCACCGATGGTTGGCAGGCCTACGATGAGTTGGCCGCCTTGGGTTACTCGCACGAGCCTATGGTGCTTGATGGCGACCCCGAGAGAACCGATGCACACCTGCCGATGATCCATATCGCTTTCTCGAACCTCAAGACCTGGTTGCTCGGCACGCATCACGGAGTTAGTCATCAACATCTACAAGCCTACCTCAACGAATTTGTGTTCCGGTTCAACCGGCGTTTCTATCCAATGACGGCATTCAACTCTGTCCTGGGCCTCGTGTCGCATGCTTCATCTCCCACTTACGAGGCGCTCTACAGTGGTGAGTGGACTCACCCGACAGCATGATTGGCAATCAACCGGATAGGCAAGGTTCGGACAAGGTCTGTGCTTTGAATCGAGCGGCGGCTTTTTTAGAAAGCGCCGACAGGCGCCAAGTGCGCGGAACAGTTTCGTATCGGCATGACTCTG
>JACQFZ010000010.1 GCA_016199745.1 Gammaproteobacteria bacterium | reverse complement strand
GCGTATGAGGAATTGATCCGGCAAGCGGCGCAGGGGGATGTGCTGCATAACGACGACACGCCCGCGCGAATACTGGACTTGTGAGCCTGAGCAAGCATCGCGATGGTCTTTGGCGCTGATTTAATCAACTTGCGTGAGGGGATAGCGGGGATCGCCCTCAAAGATCTTGAACAAACGATCCCTTTGGGCGAGTCTCTGGTTCCTACACCAAGAGACGCCGCCAGTGTGCCACGCCCTTCTGCAAGACCCAATATTTTTCTCGTCACTTTTTCAAATCGATCTCGACCTCGCTGAACAGATCCGGGCAGCTGGATGTCCATGCGGCGGCAAGCTGCATTGCGCGAACTACGATCGTAAGCCGCGAGGCTGTCCGGCGGCGATTGAGACCGACTATGCGGTGCGCTTCAGTTTCTGCTGCGATCGTTGTCGAAAGCGATCAACGCCACCATCGGTTCGTTTCCTCGGACGGCGCGTGTATCTCGCGGTCATGGTCGTGCTGGCGTCGGTCGCGCGGCTTGGCATGACGGGCGCGCAAGCGGCAAAGCTAGATCAAATTCTCGGCGTGCCGCACCGTACGGTAGGCCGGTGGAACCACTGGTGGCGTAATACGTTCGACAAGATGGCTTTTTGGCAGTCGAGCCGTTCTCGTGTCATGCCACCGATTGCAGCGGATCAACTACCAATGAGCCTCCTGGAACGTTTCCACGCCGATACCCCAGCGGATCAGATGGGTTTGCTGCTGCGTTTCCTCACCCCGCTTTCCATCAGCACTTAAGCACGCTAAATGATGGTCGGTCCATTCCCGCAGAGGATGCAGATAGGCACGGATAACGAGGGTTTGTAATATGCGTTTCCATTCGCGGCGCCAGTTGCGCCGTTTAACAAAGGAGACGCTATGACGGTAAAGAACGATAAACGAGAACGCGATCGATGGGCACGGCTGCGCTTTTCCATCGTCGGTTCCCTGCTTGCCGCGCCACCCGAGGACGGCGAATTACGCGCCGCCCTTCAGGTATTAGCAGAGAAGACGTGGCGCCATCCGGTCTCAGGCCAGGATATGTGCTTCGGTCTATCGACGATCGAGCGATGGTATTACGTGGCAAGGCGCGCCCCGGATCCCGTCGCAACCTTGAAGAACCGCCCTCGTAACGATGTCGGCCGCTTTCCCGCCATGGCGACAATCGCCATCGCAACACTCACCCAGCAGTATCGCGAGCATTCCGGCTGGACGGTGCAGTTGCACGTCGACAATCTATGCGTCGCGTTGGCCAAGACCGATGCGCCACAGCCATCCTATGCCACGGTGCGGCGGTACCTCAAGGCGCAGGGTATGTTTCGAAGGCAGCGACCCAAAAGCGACACGGCTGGCGCCCTGGCCGCGCGTGATCGCCTCGAACGTTTGGAGGTACGTAGTTTCGAGGTCGAATGCGTGAACCAACTTTGGCATTGCGATTTCCATCACGGCTCGCGCAAGGTGTTGACCCGCCAAGGTAACTGGGAGAAACCGTTATTGTTCGGCGTCATCGACGACCGCTCTCGTCTCGTTTGTCACCTGCAGTGGTATCTCGACGAAACCGCCGAGAGCCTCGCGCATGGCCTTTGCCAGGCGTTCATGAAGCGTGGTTTGCCGCGTGCCCTGATGTCGGACAATGGCGCGGCAATGATCAGCGAGGAAGTTGTGGGCGGGCTCGCCACACTCGGCGTGGTGCATCAGACGATCTTGCCCCTGAGTCCGTATCAGAACGCGAAGCAGGAGTCGTTTTGGGGCCGCATTGAGGGGCGACTAATGGCGATGCTCGAAGGGGAAGAGCGCCTTACGCTCGATTTGCTCAATCAAGCGACGCAAGCCTGGGTCGAGCAGGAATACCACCGCACGCGCCACTCGGAAATCAACGCGACGCCGCTGGAGCATTACCTCGAAGGCCCGAACGTGAGCCGCGATTGCCCAGCCAGCGATGTCTTGCGCGCCGCTTTCCGCATCGAAGTAACCCGCACCCAGCGCCGTTCCGACGGCACGGTCAGTCTGGCCGGGCAGCGCTTCGAAATCCCCTCGCGCTATCGTCATCTTGGTGTGGTCAATCTGCGCTATGCGCGCTGGGATCTCACCCACGTCGATCTGATGGACCCGCACACCGGCGCCATTCTGTGCGCCGTGAAACCGCTCGACAAAGCGGCCAACGCCGATGGCCAGCGCCGTGCGCTCGAGACTGTTGGCCCGGATCTCACGCCGTTGCCGCCAACCGGCATGGCGCCGCTGCTCGCCCAATGCATCGCCGACTATGCCGCCACCGGGCTGCCGCCCGCTTATTTGCCCCATCACGACCAGGAGAATTCCCATGAATAGCAAACTGCTCGCCATCTACGGATTGAAATTCAATCCGTTCTCGCCTGAATTACCGACTGAGGCGCTGTTCGTCCCTCCAAAGGTGGAGAACTTCTGCTGGCGCATCGAACACGCGCAGGTACGCGAAGGCGGCTTCGCTATGATCCATGGCGACCCGGGCACCGGCAAGAGCGTTGCCTTGCGCTTGTTGGCCGAACGCCTTTCCCGATTGCCCGATCTTAGCGTCGGGGTCATCAATCATCCGCAGAGCAATCTCAGCGATTTCTATCGCGAGCTCGCCGATATTTTTACCGTGCCCCTGCGGCCGAGCAACCGCTGGGCAGGATTCAAGATCTTGCGCGAGCGCTGGTTCGCGCACCTCGAATCGACGCGCCGCCGCGCGGTGCTGTTGATCGATGAAGCGCAGGAAATGAATCCCTCCGTGCTGTGCGAAATGCGCTTGCTGGCCAGCGCCCGTTTCGATTCGCAGCCGCTGTTGTGCGTTGTACTCGCGGGCGATGCGCGGCTCCCCGACAAGCTGCGTCAGGAGGCGTTGATTCCCCTGGGCAGCCGCATCCGCACCCGGCTTGCCACCGAGCATGCCAGCCACGATGAATTGGCTGCCTGTCTCGATCATTTGATCAACTGCGCCGGCAACGCCAGCCTGATGACGCCGCAACTGCGCCAGACGCTGTGCGATCATGCCGCCGGTAATTACCGCATCCTTACCTCGCTTGCTGCTGAGTTGCTCGCCGCCGGGGCCCAGCGTGATCTGCCGGTGCTCGACGAAAAACTCTACTTCGACGTCTTCGCTCAGCCGGCCACGCCTCAGGCACGCCGCGCGCAGCCTGCACGCAAAACGGCTAGTCAAGCAAGGCAGGGTCTATGAGCCACGATCCGCAACGCATCCTTGTTTCACTGCCGGCAATCTCCGACGAGTCCGTCGTCGAAATCCTCGATTTCCTGCAAGCATTCATCCTTGACTTCGAGTCCTTCTACGGTGGCCAGATTCGCCGTTACTATGACGATCGATCGCGCGCCAATCTCATTCGGCCAGAACCAACGGTTCCGCTTGACGACCCTCCTTTTTGACGCGCCTCAAGAATGAAAAATGCCGCCAGTGATACAAACACTGCGCGGCGTCTTTCTGAAAATTTCGTACCTCACCAAACCATCAACAAACGTGAAAACCGAACCATCAAAACGCGTGAACACACTCAATTGACCTCCTTAAAAGTTAGGCGACAATTTTTGCAAGCAACTCATTGCGGGTTTCTGAAAATAAATAAAGTGGAAATAATTGGCGAAATTATAAAATCG
>JACQFZ010000009.1 GCA_016199745.1 Gammaproteobacteria bacterium | reverse complement strand
AAGGGGGAGGAGTCAATCGTGGCATCTGTTGTCGATGGCGCTTAAGTAAGTGCCATTCTGTCCCGCGTCATTAATTCACTAAGGAATTCCCGGACGCTTGATGTCGTGTCACCCTCTTCCCTTGCGGGAGGTGGGAATGCAACAAGGGAGAGGGGAAAGCTATGGAGAGGGGAAAGCTATAAGGTTCCCCCTCTCCCCCGGCCCCTCTCCCGCAAGGGGAGAGGGGAGTGGCTAGCGATATATTTATTCGACGACAATAACTCGGGACACTAGCGTGTCGCGCGGCGCGACGGTGCGGCGGGCGTTGCGGCGATGGGATTATCGCGTTGCGTTTCTTGGCGGCGCATCGCTCCCGGTGCGGCGCCGATGAATCGTTTGAAGGCGCGGCTGAATGCGGCTTCCGATTGATAATCCAAGCGACTGGCGATCTCGCCAACGCTAAGGTTGTCTTCGCGTAGCCACATTAGCGCGAGATGCATGCGCCAGCGGGCGACGTATTGCATCGCCGGTTCGCCGACCAGCTCGGTGAAGCGCGCGGCGAAGGCCGAGCGCGACATCGCCACCTCGGCGGCGAGCGACTCGACGGTCCACGGGCGTGTCGCGTCCTGATGAATCGCGGCGATGGCACAACCGATTTGCGGATCGCGCAGTGCGCCGAGCCAACCGCCTTGCGCTTGCGGATCTTGCTCGATCCAAGCGCGGATCGCTTGGATCACTAAGATGTCGGCCAATCGGGTGATGACGGTTTCGCCGCCCGGTCGACGTGCGCGCGCTTCCGAGGCGATGAAGCGCAACGTGCTCGATAGCCAGTCGGTCGATTCGAAGCCTTTGGCTTTTAGATGGATCACCTTCGGCAACAGTGTCATCAATCGTTGCGCCGCTGGATGGTCGAACATGACTTCGCCGCAAATCAATATAGTTGTGTCGCCGCCACCGCCATAATTCAACGTCGAGTAGCGATCGTTCACGTGTTGCAACGGTAACTGCGCAAGCGGTACCGCCGGTGTCGTCGGGGTATCACCTAAGCGCTGCCCGCGACCGTGTGGGACCAGCGCGAGATCGCCCGGCTCTAGTAGCACGCGCTCGGCATCTTCGACCTCGAGCCAACAATGACCCGCGGTAACGACGTGAAATCCGATACAACCCCGTACCGCCGGCACCGCCAGCGCCCACGGCGCGCTCAGCTCCGATCGGCAATAAAACATGCCAGACATCCGCAAGAAGTGGAGCGCTTCGCCGAGGGGATCGGTCGACTGGAGAGGGTTTTTCATGCCGGCGGAGTATGGATATCGTTTAACTTTTTGTCCATAAATTGTGGACAAAAAGGCAATAAATAGAGACAAGACAGCATGTACCGTCCATGTATCGCCCCTTAGGATCCGTTTCCAGCGCCTCTACTTGCGGAGCGCTTATACCAATGAGGAGCGAATCGAATGTCTTCCCTACCTATTAAGAGCGTTTTGCGCTCAAAAACCGCAGCTGCTATTGCCGGTGCGTTGCTGACGATGGGTTTGCTAACAACGGGCTGTGCGAGCAATGCCGCCTCCACTGACGCCATGCCTAAAGCGGAAATGGCGCATATGACTGCAGAGCAGAACCGAAAAGTATTCCACCGCGTCATCGATGAAGGGCTCAACGCACACAGCACCAAGGTGCTGGACGAAGTTGTCGCCGCTAATTTTGTCGACCATACCCTCCCGCCGGAGACACCGCCCGGCCCGGCCGCGCTCAAGCAATTTTTCACGTACTTCTGGACCGCGTTCCCGGACATTCAGTTTACGTTCGAGGATGAAGTCGTCGAAGGCAATAAGATTGCCGGCCGCGGTTACTTCACGGGTACGCACAAAGGCGAGTTCCAAGGCATCGCTCCGACCGGTAAGAAAATTAAAGTCGCGTTCATGGACGAGTGGCGCTTCGAGAACGGCAAGTGGGTCGAGTACTGGGGCCAGTTTGATTCGGCGAGTTTGATGCAGCAACTCGGCGTAATGCCGAAGACCGCTGCCAAGTAATAGAGGAGAGCACAAAAATGTTTACTGTATTTGGTGCTACTGGCAATACCGGCTCGGCGGTCGCACGTACGCTGCTCGATCACGGCAAAAAAATTCGTGTGGTCGTGCGCGACGTTAACACGGCCGCGCCGTGGCGCGAGCGTGGTGCCGACGTAGTAGTCGGCACGCTTAGCGACGAGCGTGTCATCGAATCGGCATTGCGCGATGTCGAGGGTGCGTACTTGCTACTGCCACCGGATTGGTCATCGAACGCGGTTGTAAAAGGCCGCGCCACCACGTCCGATCTTCTATCCAGCGTCATTGCCCGCGCCAAGCCGCGGCGCGTTGTCTTCCTGTCGTCGTACGCCAGTTACAACTTCGGCGAGCTCTACGCCGAAGAGAAGATCGGGCCGATGGCGGGCGTGACGTTTCTGCGCGCATCGTACTTCATGAACAATTGGGGCGGTGTCCTAGCGGCGGCAAAAACCGAGGGGGTATTGCCGACGTTTTTACGGCCTGACCGCAAGGTTCCAACGGTGTGGGCCGACGATATCGGCGTCACCGCGGCGCAGTTGCTCATGGCAGCAGCGGCGCCGGACAAAATGGTCGAGTTCACCGGGCCGCAGGAGTACAGCGCCGATGATGTGGCGGAGGTCTTATCGTCGATTCTCGGTAAAAAAGTGAAGCCGGTCGCATTGCCGAACGATGCCGTCGTGCCGACGTTCACCGGCATGGGAATCTCGCACGACTTTTCTGAGCTGTTTCGACGGTTTTATGCCGACATCGACAGCGGCAAAGTGAAGTGGCAGCATCCACAATCGGTAATGCGGGGTCAGACGACCATCGAGTCGGCGTTACGGCGCATGCTCAACGTCTGATCGTATAACGGCGGCTCTCTCCGGGTTACAAACTAGAAAAAGCTTGCAACAACGTTCCCCTCTCCCGCTTGCGGGAGAGGGGCTAGGGGAGAGGGAGCATTCGTGGCGTTTTCAACAGCGCTATCTCAAAAAAGATAACTTCTAAGCACTAACCCTCGTCGGATCCCGACCGCGCCAGCGCGCGCTCAAGCTCCGCAATTCGCGCCTCGTAGTCTTCGACTATTCGCGCCACCTTCGTCGCCGGCACCAGCTGCGGAATATGTTGTGGGCAATTGGCATCCCAGGCCTCGATTCGGAACACGATGACGCGCTCGGGCTTCGCTTTGTAATCAGTGGGCAAGAGCCGTGACTGCAACGCGGCATCATCGTCGATTACCTTCGCCTTCCCCCAGAACTTGATTCGTTGACGGTGCTCGTAGTCCATGAGAAACAGGAACGCGCGATCGTTCTCGCTCAGATTGCCGGTCGTGATGTATTGTTTGTTGCCCCGATAGTCGACGAAGCCCAAGGTCTTCTCATCGAGGACACGTAGAAATCCTTTCGGCCCGCCGCGGTGTTGGAGGTATGGCTGTCCTTCGGCGCTTGCCGTTGCCAGATACAAGCTGTCCCGTTCGGCGATAAACGCAGCGAGTTCCGGTGTGACTCGGTCCAACCAGCCACCGCGTTGCTCCATCCGTGAGTACGCCTCGCGCGATCCCAGGCGTTCCTGTTGTGCTTTCACCGCCGGCGTAAACGCAATGTCGCTAGTAGGTTTCTGCATGGTCGTAACTCCTGACTGGAACACCAGCGGAATCGCTGTTCCGCCGACGTCCCCGGCCAACTCTACAACTGTCGGCAGTTTCTAGGCCAAAACCGCCGACGTTTCACCCAGAAGCGGCACCTTCGGAAAATCGATGTCGACCTGCGTGGCCTTCCCGAGAATATTCGTGAAGATGTTCATCGCTACCACTGTAATGATTTCAACGATCTCCGCATCACTCAGGCTAGCGGCGCGCGCGGCGTCGAACTGGCGAATGCTAATCTCGCCCCTACCTTCATTTAGTTCCTTGGCCAATGCTACGGCCGCCGCCGCTTTGGCATTGGCCGATTTACCTTGGCGGTTTAGAAGCATCTCTTCAGTCGACAACCCGGCGCCGCGGCCGATGGCGGTGTGCGCCGACACGCAATATTGGCAACCGTTGTCCTCGGCGACCGCGAGCGCGATCCGCTCCTGTGTTTGCTTGTCGAGCGAAATCGCGCCGACGCCAGCGTACAGGCCGAGAAAGCCGCCGAGCGCCTTCGGCGAATTGGCAAGAACACGGATGAAGTTAGGGACGATGCCGAGCTGCGTGTGTACCGCGTCGAGCAGTTGCTTCGCTTCGCCGTCGGCGGTTTTCGGATCGATGATTTTTACACGAGTCATAGGGGGGAGGGCTGGGGTGGGGGTGGGTTTTTTACTCGGTTATCGCTGCCATAAAACCCACCCCCCTCCCAACCTCCCCCCTGAAGGGGGAGGAGTCAATCGTGGCATCTGTTGTCGATGGCGCTTAAGTAAGTGCCATTCGGCTCTCGACCTATTTTCAACGGGAGCGTTGATCGTAGTTGACGACCTTGGGTTACTGACGCACAGGCAGCTGCCGTGTTGTGTAACTGTGTTAGTTACATTATATTAATTGCATGCCGCTACGCAACCCCGCCAGTGAATCGATCCGCCGCCTCCTTGCGCCAACCGGTGCGGTTGCTGCCGATTAGCGGGCGCGGCCGTGCTTCTCGATCTTCCGCACTACCTGCGCAATCGAAACGCCGGCCAATTCGGCTTCCATGGCTTGTTGCGCGCGCTCAAAGGTAACGCGCAGGACCGGTTGTATGTGGCTGCCGACCGGGCAGATATCGCTGGGTTGTTTTCGATGAAAGGTAAACAACTCTTCCTGTTCGACCGCGCGAAAGATATCCAACAGCGAGATGGCATCGGGTGTACGCGCCAGCATCGCGCCGCCGCCTTGGCCAAGTTGCGTACGCGACAAACCGGCGTCGTGCAGCATCGACAGAATGCGGCGAATAACGGCCGGGTTAGTGCTGGCGCTGTAAGCCAGTTTTTCCGACGTGACCGGTTCGCCCTTGTGCATGGCGATCGCCGTGAGTACGTGGACTGCAACGGCAAAGCGACTACTCGTGGGCATTGGCTGCTCCGGGATCGGGTATTCGTCGTCATTTTACTTCATCACGCGCTCATTCCATGGAAGTGGCGCGTGCCAACTGCAACTTACTTTTCACCACCAAATAAGAGGATCGTTCCCATGAAGCTCTATTACACCCCCGGCGTTTGCTCGCTATCTCCACACATCGTCGCTCGCGAGGCCGGAATTCCGCTCGACCTCATTAAGGTTGACATAAAGACTCACAAAACGGAGGCAGGGGAAGACTATTACGCGATTAATCCACGCGGCTACGTTCCGGTACTCGAACTTGAGGATGGTACACGGATGCGCGAAGGTGCGGTGTTAGTTCAGTTCCTCGCCGACAAGGCACCGACGACGGGCTTGCTACCGCCGGCCGGCAGCGTTGAACGTCTGCAGGTTCAAGAATGGTTGACCTACATCGGCACCGAGCTGCACAAACAGTTCTACTGGTTGTTTCATTCCGGCCCGGATGATGTACAAAAAGCCCAGCGTGCGAAGATTGCCAAGGGCTTAGCCGAATTGGATGCGCATTTTGCGACGCGCCAATACTTGATGGGCGATCGGTTTACCGTTGCCGACGCCTACGCGTTTACCATCGTTAGTTGGTGCAACTGGTCCGACATTGATCTAACGCCGTATCCGCATCTCGGCGCCTTCTTGGCGCGTGTCGCCGCGCGGCCGAAGGTACAGGAAGCGTTAAGGGCAGAGGGGTTGTTGAAGAACTAAACGTCGATGCAACGACCCAGACACCGAGATTGTCGTTCGGTGTCTGGGTCGGTTCTGTCTTATGACTGCGCCGGCAGCGCGAAGCTGAAGGTGGTGCCGAGTCCTGGTGTGCTCGCTACCGTCATGCGTGCGCCGTGCAGCATGAGAATGCGATTGGCGATCAAAAGGCCGAGCCCGCCGTTGCGTCGGCTCGGTGTCTGCCGCAGCGGTGAGCCGCGTTCGAATAGGTCGGGCAGGTATTCGGCGGCGATGCCGATACCGGTATCGGCGACACGCACCTCGACGCCGGCATCGCTTGGCGTCGTTTCCAAGCGGATTTCGCCGCCAGCGTCGGTATGGCGGATAGCGTTGTCGATGAGGTTGGTGATTACGCGCTCGATCATGCCGATGTCGCCGCGCACGAACAGATTTTGCGGATGCGTCGCCGCCGTCAGGCGTACATCTTTATCGGCGGCCGTCAGCGAAAATTTTTGGGCGATATCTTGCATCAGTTCCGGTAACGAAAAGATCTCCGGGCGCGGCAATGTTTCTTCGCATTCCAACCGCGCCAACTCGAACAGTTGTTGCGACAGCTTGGCAACGCGGTGGCTGTGGCGTACGGCGACGTCGAGATACTGCCGACGTTCGGTTGCCGATAAGTTGTCGCCGATGCGCGCAAGTGTTTCGAGATAATTCTGCATCGATGTGAGCGGCGTACGCAGATCGTGCGACACGTTGGCGACCAGTTCGCGACGCAAACCGTCTTGACGCTTGAGCTCGGTCATCTGTGCGGCCAGGCGTTGACGCATGTGGTCGAACGCGAGCGCTAGCCGGCCGATCTCGTCAGTAGTGTCGCGTGGTGTCGTCGTCCGCGGCGCGTCATCGCCATTTTCGAACTCCGTTACCGAGTGCGTCAGCCGATCGAGCGGCCGCGTTATGCGACCAAACGCGATCAGTCCTACTAGCAGCGCCAACGCCAACGCCGCCGCACCGATAGCCGCTGCCGTCTGCCACAAATATTGCCGACGCGCGTTGTCGGCCAGTTGGCTGTACCTATCGCCGAGCAACACGATATATAAATATCCGGTGGTGCGGCCGTCGTGCCGAATCGGGGTCACACTGAACACTTCTTCGCGGGCGGCGTTGCGCGGATCGTCGCCGACGATGGGCAACGACTGGCCGTCGAGAAAAGCCTGGATCGGCGCGAGCGCTACGTGCTTGCGCGCGAGCCGACCGTCCGCCGGCGAGTAGGCGAGGACCGTGCCGTCGGCGTCGAGCAAATAAACCTCGATGAGCGGATTAACCGCCATCGCCATATGGAACACGTCTTCGACGGCTTTGCGATCGATGCCGTTGGTGTCGATCAGCGGTTCATGCCGGGCGATATGGTCGGCTAAGCCGCGGCTCAAGCGCTGGAGGATATCGTGTTGCTGGTGCTTGGCGGTTGCGTACGCCACCCAGCCGAGGGTAGCGCCGAAGCCGAGCAACACCGCGGCGAAGACGAGCGCGATACGACTGTAGAGCGATTTCGGTGTCACGCGTCGTCTCCGCGGTGGTTCGCGGGATCGACAAATTTATAACCCATGCCCCATACCGTCAGGATGTACGTCGGTCGTGCCGGATTCGGCTCGATTTTCATGCGCAGACGGTTGATATGCGAGTTCACCGTATGCTCGTAGCCGTCGTGCGAGTAGCCCCACACCTGATCCAACAGTTCCATCCGATTGACGGCGCGTCCGGGATTACGCGCAAAGAACAGCAATAGCTCGAACTCGCGCGCGGTCATGTCGATCACTGCACCATTGAGCTGAACCTCGCGTGCTACCGGGTCGATGGTGAGCGGCCCATGGCGAATGACACCGGCGAGCGTCGCCGCGCGTTGCTCGGCTGCTTCCATGCGCCGCAATACCGCGCGCACGCGCGCCGTCAGTTCCGGTAGCGAGAACGGCTTGGTCAAATAATCGTCGGCACCGAGCTCGAGACCGAGCACGCGGTCGGTTTCAGTGACTTTGGCGCTGACGATGATGATCGGCAAATAATCCGACAGCCGTCGTACCTCACGGCACACTTCCCAGCCATCCATCCCCGGCAGCATTAAATCGAGCAGCAGCAGATTGTGGCGCTCACGTTGTAACCGTCCGAGTCCGGCTTCGCCGTCGCGTTCGAGCGTTACCGCAAAGCCGTCGTTACGCAAATTGAGTTCGAGCATCCGCGAGATATCGATGTCGTCCTCGATAACCAAAATTCGTCGTTGTTCTTGCATGCGTCGTGGCGGCTTGTCGTTTGTCGTCGCCGTATCAGAGTGCGGCCGCCGCCGTAGCGTCAAATCAAATTTATGTGATCTTTGCATGAGGACTCTGTGACCTCCGTAGTTGCAGACTGCGCCAGCTCGTTAGCGGTAATCGCCGACGATATCCCAATGTCGATCGGACCATTGGTTTCCCAAAAAAGGAGAATGCGCATGCAACGTTTATTTTCGTTAGCGACCGTTTCCATCCTGGCGTTGTCGTCCGGATTCGCGGCACCGGCTAACGCCGACAACAAAAACAAAGTCGTCGGCGCGGTCTATACCGCGACCAACGCGCCATCGGGCAACGCCATCCTGGCATTTAGTCGCGGCAGAGACGGCAACCTTACAGCGGCCGGCGAATTCGCGACCGGCGGTAACGGCACCGGCAAGGGGCTGGGTAATCAAGGCGCGCTGGCGTTGGATTCCAGCAATCAGTGGTTATTGGCGGTGAATGCCGGCAGCAGCGAGCTTTCCGTGTTTGCGATCGATGATGAGGGACTCGCGCTTACCGACAAGACGCCGAGCGGCGGTCAAACGCCAGTCAGTGTCGCCGTACATCGCAATCTCGTGTACGTCCTAAACGCTGGCAGCGACAACCTCAGCGGCTTTCGCCTTAATCGTCGCGGCGAGCTGAAATCGTTAGCCGACTCGACGCGTCCGTTGAGCGGGCATGGCACCGGCGCCGCCGAAGTGCAGTTCAACGCCGATGGCGACACGTTGGTCGTCACAGAAAAGGCGACCGGCAATATTTTGATTTACGCCGTCGGCGATGACGGCCTGTTGAGTACGCCGACGATCGTTTCGTCACCGGCGCCGACGCCGTTCGGCTTTGCTTTTAATAAGCGCGATCAATTCTTCGTCTCCGAAGCGGCCGGCGGTCAGCCGAACGTCAGCTCGGTGTCGTCTTACCGCTTACGCGATGGTGTCGTCGGGCTCGTCACCGCCGCCGCGCCTACGCACCAGACTGCCGCTTGCTGGGTAGTCGTCACCGACAACGGCCGTCATGCCTAGAAGTGGCCCCGTTCGTTAAGACACTTTTCCACCAACGATAAAGTGATAGCTCTGTCGACTATGCTGCCTGGGACGACGGCAACCAATTCAAGTACACGGTATCCGGCGTCTGCCCGTCAAGCGACGAGTGCGGCCGGC